>CAWVWD010000495.1:0-3800 GCA_963933585.1 uncultured Saprospiraceae bacterium | reverse complement strand
TATTTCAAAAATATCTTTTTGATCTAATGAGTTGAATACAACAACGTCATCAATACGATTCAAAAATTCAGGGGAGAATGTACGTTTCAGTGCATTTTGAATTACACCTCTTGCATCTTCATCCGCGCCTTCTTGTCTTGCTTTTGTAGCGAAACCAACACCGCCGCCAAAGTCTTTCAACTTACGAACACCAATATTAGAAGTCATTAAAATTAAGGTATTTTTGAAGTCAACTTTACGACCCAAACCATCCGTTAATTGTCCATCATCCAAAACTTGCAATAAGATATTATAAACATCCGGATGTGCTTTTTCGATTTCATCCAATAAGATGACAGAATAAGGTTTCCGACGAATTTTTTCTGTCAATTGTCCACCTTCTTCGTAACCAACGTATCCCGGAGGCGCACCAATTAATCGAGAGATAGAGAATTTCTCCATGTATTCCGACATATCAATACGAACCAAAGAATCTTCAGAGTCGAACATATAACGTGCCAAGGCTTTCGCCAATTCCGTTTTACCGACACCAGTTGGACCTAAGAAAATGAAAGAGCCAATTGGCTTTTTCGGATCTTTTAATCCGACACGATTTCGTTGAATTGCTTTCGTGATTTTCAAAACAGCTTCATCCTGACCGATGATTTCTTTTTTCAAATCCGTTCCCATCGTGATTAATTTATTGCTTTCATTTTGAGCCACACGACGAACAGGAATCCCCGTCATCATTGCCACAACTTCTGCAATATCTTCCTCCGAAACAGGATATTTCTTCGTTTTAGATTCTTCTTCCCATTCCATTTTTGCAAATTCCAACTTACGTTGTAATTTACTTTCATCATCACGCAAATCAGCTGCACGTTCATATTGCTGATTCTTAACGGCTTGATTTTTCTCCTCTTTCAAGGTTTCAATCTGAGCTTCAAGCGAAATAATATGTTCAGGAACATGAATATTTTTCAAGTGAACTCTTGCACCGACCTCATCCAAGATATCAATCGCCTTATCTGGCAAATGTCTATCTGTGATATAACGAGAAGATAAATTCACACAAGCTTTTACAGCATCATCCGAATAAACGACATTGTGGAATTCTTCGTATTTCGGTTTAATATTATGTAAAATATGTACCGCTTCTTCTAATGTTGGCGGCTCGATTAATACCTTTTGGAAACGACGATCTAACGCACCATCTTTTTCAATATGTTGACGATATTCATCTAATGTTGAAGCACCGATACATTGTAATTCACCTCTTGCTAAAGCTGGTTTGAAAATATTAGAAGCATCCAAAGAACCAGTTGCTCCTCCTGCTCCAACAATTGTATGAATTTCATCAATGAAAAGAATTACATCACGAGTTTTCTCCAACTCATTCATAATTGCTTTCATGCGTTCTTCGAACTGGCCACGATATTTCGTTCCGGCGACTAAAGCTGCCAAATCTAACATCACAATTCGTTTATTGAACAATGCACGAGAAACTTTCTTTTGCGTAATTCTAAGTGCTAAACCTTCAACAATTGCCGTTTTCCCAACGCCAGGTTCACCAATCAAAATCGGGTTATTTTTCTTACGACGACTCAAAATTTGAGAAACTCGTTCGATTTCACGTTCCCGACCAATAATAGGATCAAGTTTTCCTTCTTCTGCTAATTTCGTCACATCACGTCCGAAATTATCCAAAACAGGTGTACGAGATTTTGTTGCTCCACGTTGTTGCTGTCCAGCACCACCACGAGGTTGTTGGTAACGACCTTGACTTTCTTCGTCTTCGTATTCATCAGAAGGCGTTTGCCCTTTGATTTCCTCGCTTACGTACTCTAACTCTGCTTTAAAAATATCGTAATCCACATCAAGTTCTTGTAAAATTTTAGCGGCTAAATTTTTATGTTTTAAAATAGATAACACCAGATGTTCTAATCCAACTTCGTCATCTTTTAACATTCGAGCTTCTAAAAAAGTGGCTTTGAGTGCTTTCTCCGCCTGTTTATTGAGCGGTAATTCGCCCACATTATAATTTGCTCGTACGGAACGCTTTTTGGTAACAGAATTTTCAATAACACTGCGTAACTCTTCCGTATCTACATCTAAAGATTCTAATACTTTTACCGCTAAATTTTTAGAATCTTTCGAGATACCAAGCAGCAAATGTTCTGTCCCAATGTAATCATGTCCAAGTCGTAAAGCTTCGCTTCGACTTTTAGATATGACTTCTTTCACTTTTGGTGAAAATCGATTCATTACTACCCTATTTTAAAATGACTTGATGGTTTTATTATTTTAAAATCAAAATTTTCTCTGATTTCAAAATAGTATAACGTCATCAATCCTATTGTTTTTTTAAATAAATATTCCGGATAAACTATAAATTATGAACGATGAGATATCTTATATTGTAATATTATCAATGTTCATTGTTTTTTAATTAGTCTAATCTGGTTTTCTTTCTTTTCTTTAATTAATTAAAATCATTTTTCTGATTGTTTTGGAAAATTTTCGTTCTTACACGATTGCCTTAAATAAAAGTAAGCCTTTTTTTATAGAAAGCCTAACAAAATTTATGACTAAGCGTTCATCTTTTCTAATCTTTTATAAAATATTTACATTTTATGATTTTTATAAATTTTTTCATTAGAATACTTCTACAATATTTGTCAAAAATTCTACCAAGCCATATTTTAATCAAAAAAACGAACAATTTGACAGATTTAAAAAACCATCCAATAAATAAAAATCAATTCAAGCGATATATTTAACATTTTTTAAGTTTTTCTGTATCTTGTTTAAGGTTAATCAATAAATATTTAGAAGAATATTTTTACATTTGTGAGTACAAACTCCTTAAATATAAAGAGAAAGAAACTTATACAACTATGAAATACGCTATTGATAAGCAAGAACATTACGCAGTAATGTCACTTCAAGAAGAGAATTTAAACTCAATGTTAGCACCTAATCTGAAATCGGAACTAATAATTTTACGTAACGAAGGGATTGAGAATTTAGTTCTTAACTTAGAAGATGTCAAATTTGTTGATTCATCTGGATTAAGTGCCATATTGACAGCAAACCGCCTATGGAATGGTGTAGGCTACTTCATTTTAACGGGGGTAAAACATCCAAGTGTTAGTAAATTAATCGCAATTTCTCGATTAGATACTATTTTAAACATCAAAACAGATGTGAAAGAAAGTATCGATTTGATTATGATGGACGACCTTGAAAGTGAATTAGAGGCGGATTCGTAGTTAATGATTGTAGAATTAATAATATGGAAAGGTGAAGCAATTAAATGTGTTTCACCTTTTTGTGTCTAAAAACTAAAGCTATGACGGCGGAAGAAAAAAAAGGCTTGAAGAATAAAATTGATCAAACTATTCTCGAAATGGAAGATAAAATCCGTGCTTTAGATGGAATGACACAACCTATTTCGCCTGAAAATTCTATTGGTCGAGTTAGTAGAATGGACGCGATTAACAATAAAGGTGTAGCGGATGCTGCTTTACGTGCTGCAAAAAAAAGATTGGCGAAACTCCGTTTTGCAATCACGAAACTGGATGAACCAAACTTCGGTAAATGTTCTACATGCGGTCATTTAATTCAAACGAAAAGATTAATGTTTATGCCGGAAAGTGTAAATTGTGTTCGTTGTGCGGATAGACGATAATTGTTAAATAGTGAATTATAAATTATTTATCGTTCTAAGTAGTAAGTCAAGTTAATAGTGTCGAATAGATTTTGCATCAAAATTTGTCGAGAACAAGGCAAAATTTCTTTGCATAGCCGTAGTTATGAAA
>CAWVWD010000494.1:0-3823 GCA_963933585.1 uncultured Saprospiraceae bacterium | reverse complement strand
ACAGCAACGGCAATTGTCGCAGGCGGATTAGGAAATTACACTTACGTTTGGACAACACAAAACGGACAAAATCTCAATCAAAACACAGCGACAGCCACCAATTTACAAAGCGGTCGATATTTCGTAGAAGCGAGGGATGACAACAATTGTAGCGTTACAGATTCCGTCCAAATTGCCGAACCTGAACCGTTAGAAATTATACTGAATTTTATACCGATTTCATGTTTTGGTGCGAGTGATGGCAGCATTTATTTGACGATTGAAAATATCAATAATTATACTTTTCAATGGAATACCAACCCGTCCGATACTTTTTATTTTATTCATAATTTAGAAAGTAAAAACTACATCGTCACGATAACGGATAGTTTAAACTGCGTTTTTCGTGACACGATTTTCATGGACGAACCAACGGAAATTACCCCAAATTTTGAAATAAAAAATATAAGTTGTAACGGTAAAAATGACGGAGAATTAAAAATACAAACCACAGGCGGAACACCTTTTTATCAATATAATTTTAATCAAAACGGTTTTAAAAATACCAATAATTTTATCGGTTTGGACGTTGGAAGTTATGAAATTATCACGAAAGATGCCAACGGTTGTCAAGTTATTGACACGACAGAAATCATTGAACCACAAGCGATTGTGGTTGATTTGGGCGATGATATTTTGACGGAAATTGGCAATCAAGTTGAAGTAAACGCAACGGTGACAAACGGGATTTCCCCATTTGTTTATCATTGGAATCCTGCCGATTCATTGATAAGTTGCGATGATTGTTTGGACGCAATTATCACGACCAACGAAGCGATAAAACGCTACGATTTTATCGTCACCGACGCCAACGGTTGTTTGGGCGAAGATTTTATTATTATTAGAACCAATAAAAATCAAACAATATTTGTCGCCAGTGCTTTCACACCAAATGACGACGGTAATAATGATGTGCTTTTCGTGCAAGGCAGCGAAAATATTGAAAAATCCACCTTTCAAGTCTTCGACCGTTGGGGCGAACTCGTTTTTGAAACGAAAAATACACCAATTAACGATGAAAATTTTGGTTGGAATGGGACTTTAGGAAATCAAAAAATGAACAGCGGTATTTTCGTTTGGGTTGCAGAAGTGACGTTTGAAGATGGTAGTGTGGAAATACTTCGGGGGAGTACGTTTTTGATGCGGTAAAGTGAAAAAGGGTTTTGTCGAAAGACAAAACCCTTTTTTCGCATTAGACTTGCTAGTGTCTAACTTCTAAAATCTAACAGAGAAGCGGTCTAATATCTCTAATAAAGTTCGTATAATTTATGACAAAGGCATTGCCTTTTGCTCTACTCTACGAATGTCATCGTATATTCTGCGACGGCTTTGATTTCGGCCTCGCTGTATTTTGGACTGAAAGCAATCATCGTAGCATTATTTTCAGAACCATTGGTAACTACTTGAATTCTTCTTTCTAAGGTAATTGTACCATCCGTTAAATTTTTTGCTGTAGGAAGTACAGGATTTCCGAAAGCTCCATGACAAGCGATACAGCCGGCATTTTTATAAAGTTTTGCGCCATCAGGAATACTGGCGACCATTTCTTGTTCGGCTTCTGTACTAGAAGTTGTCGTTTTCTCACTGCCACAGGCATAAAAAATGAAACCCAAAGCAAGAACTACAATTATTATTTTTTTCATATTCATATTTTATAATGTTATACAATAAAAGGTCGCATAATGTTGAACGTATACTCCAAATCTTAAAAAAAATTCAATTGATACGCAGACTTGAAGTTACTTTTTTCTACATTTTTTCTACAATAGTAGTTAGAATCTATTGAATCTTTTTCCATTCTAAATTTTCCACTAATGTTTCAATATGTTCTTCGAATCGAATTAGCGGAAGGGGTGAGTGATGATGATTCTCGACATAGTTTTCTTCTAAATCGATTTTTACATAAGTGATCGTTAAAGGCACATCAGTAATTATCTTTCCTGAAACTGGATAGACATTCTCGAAGTCAAAATAGTTAATATTTTGAGCATAATTTAATAATATTTTTAATTCAGACTCATTAATCGTAGCGGAATAATTTCCGATCATATCGACGTATTGTTCTCCAGAGTATTGAATACTTCCATCGGCGTAAAATGAAATAGAAAAGGCTGGACATTTTCCAATAAAACATGCTTGTCGTTTCATATTTAATACCAAACGAGGAGGCGTTGGAGGAATCTCAGGAAGTGAAAAGGAAGTATTTGAAGGATTTGGCGTAGGTAAACTGGACAAATATTCGGCAGCAGGTAAATTTTTTGCACGGCGAGGTGAGCAGGATATAGTTGATAGACAGATAATTATAAATAGAATACTAAGGTTTTTCATAGTTATGTAGATATTCGCTGGAATAATGATTTTACAAGGGTTTCAAGATAATATTTATTCTAAAAAAAATCCTAATTTAAAGGAGATAATTTTTTTGATTGAACTGAAATTTAGCACAAAGCTTAACGCGGTCTTAGTAAGATGAAAAAAAATGAAAGTGTCATTTGCACACTATATTAAATTATTTTGTTATTTTTGTATAAGAAAAATTTAATTTTGGATAGTTAATGTCTAACAATGCAAAAAAGGGATGTTACAATTGGAGTAGATATAGGAGGTACAAATACCAAGATTGGTATTATAACGGAAGACGGTGAAGTGTTAGCTCACTCTTCTTTTCCTTCTTGTGCGAGTGAGGGTTTTCATACTTTTATTTCGAGTTTTTCTATTGAGTTAGACAAACTAAAAGCTCAGGTGAAAGAACCGATAGAAATATTAGGTGTCGGAATCGGAGCTCCTAATGCGAATTATTATACTGGGCAAATGGAATTTGCAGTCAATTTTAAATGGGGGAAATATGTCCCTGTGGTGGCTACAATCCAAAGTTTGTTAGGTGTACCTACGGTTATTACAAATGATGCAAACGCAGCAGCAGTAGGAGAGATGCGTTTTGGTTCGGCTCAAGGTTTGAAGAATTTTGTTCTAATAACGTTGGGGACTGGTTTAGGTAGTGGAATCGTTGTGGATGGAAAGTTGGTTCACGGGAAGCATGGATTGGCAGGAGAGATGGGGCATATTATCGTGCGTCCTGATGGAAGAAGGTGTAACTGTGGAAATCGTGGATGTTTGGAAACGTATGCTTCGGCAACGGGAATTAAACGTACTGTTTTCAAGTTCATGGCAGATATGAATGGAACAAGTCCGTTGAGAGATGTCAGTTTTCATGATATGACGGCTAAAATGATCACAGAAGCGGCTTTGGCTGGTGACGGTTTGGCAAGTCGAGCATTTATTTACACAGGAGAAATTTTAGGAACTAAGCTAGCGGATACCGTTGCTTACTTGAATCCTGAAGCAATTATATTGTCTGGTGGTTTGACTCGTGCTGGTGATTTATTGATGAAACCGACTCACGATTATATGGAAAAACATATGTTTCCAGTTTTTAAAGGAAAGATTAATTTGAGGTTTTCTAAGTTAAAAGGTGCAAATACCGCAGTTATTGGTGCTGGTGCGTTGGCTTGGGATTATATCGAGAATGAACAAAGTGCAGACACAATGGCTTTGGTACATTAATTACCAAAAGCTATTTCTAAAATATTAGTTTTTTTGTTAGTGAAATGATATGTCAATTGTCTTTATAGATGATTGGCATTTTTTATTAGGATAGGAAGCTGCTTTAATATAGCATAATTCCTTATTATTGAATATTGATAATTATGCTTGGGCACTGTTGTAAATAAGGGCAAACGCACCAAATTATTTCGTTTCACGAATTAATTTAATTTATTATTTT
>CAWVWD010000493.1:0-3823 GCA_963933585.1 uncultured Saprospiraceae bacterium | reverse complement strand
TTAATATTGACGTCAACTAACGACTGATTATTCAATAGCATCAATGATTTCACGCATCGACCATCTACACTAAATATTTCCAAAAAGCCATTTTTAATATTCTTTTCGAAGGTAATCGAAAACTGGTTTGTAGCAGGATTTGGATATATATTTAGATTAGCTTTCGCCAATTGACTTTTGGTAGCAGAAGTATTAGAATTAATATCAAACTTCAATCCGACTGGTCGGTGATCGGACATATTGCTATCGTAATAATTAAAGCCGCCTTGTAGGAAGTTTTCGATTTTGATGGTCTCAATGACGGCACTCGAACTGCTAAACTCGTCGAAAAGCTCATTGGTAATTAAAATATGATCAAGATGAGAAGGCCAACTCGGGTAAGACCAATTGAAACTTAAACCTTCTGCAATATTCATATCAGCGAACTTATAATTGAAAATATCGCCCATAATATTTTGGAAAACATTATCGGATTCATCGTCCGTGAGTTCATCATTTAAGTCGCCCACAACGATTACATTCTTCGTTGGAAAATTAATATCGATGTAATCTTTAATCAAATTCATCGCTTCATATCTGCGATTTTCTTCGTCATTTATAACACCGTAACTCAAATTACCATCGCCACAACATTTGAGGTGATTATTAATAATGATAAAGTCCTCACCCTGTACCCGAACTTCTAACACTTTTGGTGCACGAGGGAAATTTTTCCAAAAAGGCTGTGTGTGATATATTTCGTAATAATCTAAGACTTGAACAGAACTCGGCTTATATAAATACGCTAACCCTGTATAATAGTTGGTCTCAAAGACAGTTTCATAATCTGGTAAAGTCGCAATCATTTGTTTCCAAACGTTGGTATCACCAATTTCTTGACAAGCAATAATGTCAGCGTCTAAGGATTCTAGTGCTTTACGAACTGAATCTACGGTTGTTGTTCCATTCTTCGGGAACCATTCGATATTCCAAGTGATGACTTCAAAAGTACTATCTGTTCCAAAACTCAAATCTTGAAGATTTTGGGCGGAAAGCGGAAACATAGAAACGCATAAAAAAAGGATTGTTAATAGTTTTTTCATGCGGCAAAATTACGAAATGTATCGTCAAAAATGCAAAATAAAAAGGCGAGTTTCCATCGTTAGAAACTCGCCTTTTTGCTTAGTCGTAAGTCAAGTTGATACTTTCTGACATTTTCAATTGTTTTAAATCAAATTCAAAGCCAGCCATTCCTTTTTTGTCATTCAATATTACCTCAAATATTTAATAATATAATTTACTCCTTTGATAATTTCTTATAAATTTGATAATTTAAATATGGGCTACAATCCCGAACAAAATCAAAATGAGCGTGAGCGTGACAAAAGACGTTAAAAGGTTATCTATTAGAAATAAAAAAGCCATCTTCTTTATCGAAAATGGCTTTTATCATATAAAAATTATCAAACCTGATTGTCAATTTATCTTTTTTCATTTAACTATAATCACTCCTTAAACCCGCCATCAATCCAATTTTGAATCATATCTCTTTCGCTTTGTGCTAATAAACCAGTCGTTGGCATTGGATTATTAATATCGTTGATTCGACCTACTAAAGTATCCGTTTCTGCAAAGAGTCTTACCTGATTATAAGTGGTCAAAGATAAGCCAGCATTTGGAGATGTATTTCCATGACAAGAAATACATCTTGTTTCTATAAGTGATTTAATATCAGTAGTATAGGTGAGTGCTTCTAAATCATTATCTGAAGAGCAACTTCCAATAAAAAGGATAAAACCAAACGCAATTAATACAAATAATATATTTTTCATTCTTAAATATTATGATTATACAAGTCATATTAGAACACATTCAACTTAATTTATAATAACCGAATTATTACTATTTTAGCAAAGTCGAAATAGAGTGTCTTCTATGTTCTTATGTATTTTTTTATGATTTATGTGGTTTAATTAAAATCCATAACGAACGCCTACGCCATAGCCATGATAAGGAATATTAATTTCCAAAACAGGTGAAAAATAAAACGTCATTTGGTAATTTATAACAATATCAATCGGATGATTATTGTTCCTAATTCGATAGCCAATGTCAATGCGAGGCGATATCAATAAATCTTTCGTAATTAAGCGAGTTTCTTCCGAAACGATCCACTTTCCTTCTTTATAAATATACTGAATATCCGCACTTTTTACATTTGCTAAACCTCCTTGGATTCGGGAAGAAATAAAGAAATTACCAATTTGATATTCTGAACCAACGCCCAGTTTTAAAGACAGCCAGCGATTATGATAAAGGTTATTATAATAACCTAATTCTGCTAAAGCAAAAAGTCGTCTATTTGGATTTTTTGTTTGTTTATAGCGGTATAATTCTAAAGTATAAAATGGACGAATTTTGACATCGTGTGCGATACTTAATTGCCCAAAACCTAAATCAAACAATAAATCTTGGTGCTGAAAATTTAATTGCATGGACCATTTATTAGGTTCAAATTCATCCGAATTTTCTTGCCCAAAGAGGGGAGAAGTACCCAAAAATAAAATTGCCACGAAGGCGATATATAAATATTTATGGTTCATTTTTTCTAATTGACAAAGTTTACTTGATTTTCAAGGTACAAGACCTATAAGATTTTGAAACCTTATATATTTTAAGGTGATTATTACTTGATTTTTGCAAAAAATAAAATACCCATTTCGTCCTCGGAGGTTACGCCGAACGAAATATCATGATCTGTTTCATTGTCATAAGTCACAATAGTTTTAATACCTTCTGTCGCTTCAACAACTAAAGGTGTATCAAAAAACATATACGGTGGATGTTGGTAATCAAAAGCAGAATATAATAATTCGCCATCATTTGCACCACCAACTTTATAGACTAAAAAACGTTTTCCTCGCTTGTGCATATGCGAAAACATTTGGCGAATCTGTATCTTTTCGGAAAAAAGTTGAGTGTATTCAATGGTAGTTTCCTCGCCCGCAGGAAGAAATAAGTTTTCAATATTATCAATTTCATCATATTCTAATAATTCGGTGACTTCGTTTTCGGGAATGGTTTCAAAATTTAAAAACACTTCACCAAAAATCGTATTATCCGTTAAATTAAAATAATGAGAATTCATATCAAGTGTCGCATTCGCAGGAATTTTGACGGCTACACCTGGAGGAAATTGCTGTACGAAATTAGCTTCTTGAGCACCACAATACATCGAACCGGAACCCATCGTCAAATTAATATTTCCTCGTCCGTCGGGTAAGTTTTGATCTCGCATAACACCAACTTGTGGATTAATTGGATTGTTTTCATTTCTGTAACCGTAAGCAATCAAGTGATGTGTTCCAGGGCGACAAAGTGCTTCAAACTTCGTTACATAAATGTCTTCGGTATTGCCAATACTCATACGTAGAAAAACTTCTCTCTCATAATTTGGAGGAATAGGAAAAGCCGGAATGTGAAGTTGATAACCTTCTCCAGTTGCTGGAGGGGCTAATTCTTCAAAATAGGGAATTTCACTAACATCATATTTAAATGATTTTTCGCAAGACAAAAGGCCGATTGCTAAAATACTTATCCAAAAATATTTGCTAAAATTGTGTTTCATAATTAAAATTGTGACTTTTTAGTTGATTAATATATGATTGAATCCTGTTAAATTTTCGAAAATTTAACAGGATTCTAGTCACTGCTACTGACTAATATCAAATAAACGAAGAAAAGCTTGCTTTTATGTTAATATTAAAATAAAAAACGTCTTTGGAAAATTTCTTCTCCAAAGACGTTTTTTATTTTTTTTACACTAAAATATCAAAATACCAAA
>CAWVWD010000492.1:0-3828 GCA_963933585.1 uncultured Saprospiraceae bacterium | reverse complement strand
TGATAATTCTTTTTGAATTATCAAAACGAATATCTGAAATGGAATTACATAATTTAAAGCCGGCAGCAGGCTCGGTTAGAAATAATAAGCGTGTAGGTAGAGGTCAAGGTTCAGGTCGAGGTGGAACTTCTACACGTGGTCACAAAGGAGCAAAATCCCGTTCGGGATATAGCAAAAAACGTGGTTTTGAAGGTGGTCAAATGCCTTTACAACGTCGTTTGCCTAAACGTGGCTTCAAGAATTTCAATCGTATTGCCTATGTTGCAATAAACGTTGATCGTATTCAAGCAATGATTGAGAAATTTAATTTATCAAAAATTGACTTCGAAGTATTACGTGAGTTAGGTATTGCACAAAAAAACGATAAAATCAAAATTTTAGGAAGTGGTGAGTTAACTGCAAAGGTTGATATTTCCGCTCATGCATTTTCTGAATCAGCAAAGAAGGCCATAGAAACGGCTGGTGGTACAGTAACTACTTTATAACTAATTGACATGAAGAAGTTTATAGAAACGCTTAAAAATATTTGGTCAATCAAAGAACTACGTAATAGAATTCTATTCACGTTGGGATTATTATTAATCTACCGATTTGGTTCTTTTGTTGTCCTTCCCGGAATTAATCCAAGTCAACTGCAAACTGGAGGAGGAGGACAAGGATTGTTAAGCCTGATTAATGCTTTTACAGGCGGTGCTTTTGGTAATGCTGCAATTTTTGCATTAGGAATCATGCCTTATATCTCAGCTTCAATCGTCGTTCAGTTATTGGGTTTTGCAGTACCTTATTTCCAGAGGTTACAAAAACGTGAAGGAGAAGCAGGTCGTCGTAAGTTAAACCAAATTACACGTTGGTTGACAGTAGCGATTACCTTAGTACAAGGTGGTGGATATTTAACATACATCATCAGTCAATCTCCTCAAGCAGTAGACCAGACTATTCCAAGTGGAGTCTTTTGGTTCTCAAATATTATCATATTAACTACAGGTACTATATTTGCTATGTGGTTAGGTGAAAGGATTACTGATAAAGGTATAGGAAACGGTATTTCATTATTAATTATGATTGGTATTATCGCTTCTTTACCACAGGCATTGATTGCTGAATTCGATTTCCGTTTACAAGGAACGGGTGGTTTAGTGACATTCTTGTTAGAACTTGCAATATTGGTAGCGGTCGTCATGGCAACGGTTATGTTAGTACAGGGCGTACGGCGTATTCCAATTCAATTTGCAAAAAGAATGGTTGGTAGAGGGTCTAATCAATTACCGGCAATGGGTAAACGTGATTATATTCCATTAAAAGTAAATGCTGCGGGTGTAATGCCAATTATCTTCGCACAAGCTTTGATGTTCTTACCCGCAACGATTGCACAATTTATCAATCCTGAAGCTGCAGGTGGTCAAGCAGGTGGATTTTTGTCTGCTTTAAATGATTTCACATCAGCACCTTATAATATTATCTATTTCTTCTTGGTCGTCATCTTTACGTATGTTTATACGGCATTGATAGTAGATCCAAGACAGTATGCAGAGTATTTGAAAGGTCAGAATGCATTTATTCCAGGGATTAAACCCGGAAAGCCTACTTCAGATTTTATTGATTCAGTTACAACTCGTATCACACTTCCAGGGTCTGTATTTTTAGGTTTCGTATCTATCTTACCGGCATTTGCTGCGGCATTTGGAGCAAATATTGCTTTTGCAATGTTTTTTGGTGGTACTTCATTATTAATTATGGTCGGTGTTGTATTGGATACTTTACAACAAATCGAGGGTCATTTATTAATGCGTCGTTACGACGGACTAACGAAATCAGGAAAGTTGAAGAAGAAAGGTGGTATGATGGGAATTGGTGCTGATTTATAAAATCGAGTAAGATGATATATTATAAAACAGATGCTGAGGTAGAACTTATTAGAGAAAGTTGTTTGATTGTTTCAAAGGTCTTAGCACTTGTTGGAGGTATCATTCGGCCGGGAATCACAGGAATTGAATTAGATAAAAAAGCAGAAGAGCTTATAAGGGATCACAAAGGTGTTCCGGGATTCAAAGGATATAATGGTTTTCCTTCTACATTATGCATTTCTCCTAATGAAGGTGTTGTGCATGGTATTCCATCAAATAAAGAGTTTCGTGAAGGTGATGTTGTTTCTGTAGATTGTGGTTGTTTATTAAACAATTTCTATGGAGATGCAGCATATACCTTCGCGGTGGGAGATGTAGGAGATAAAGTGATGGATTTATTATGTGTAACGAAAGAATCGTTGTACATGGGAATCGAAAATGCTATCGTTGGAAGAAGAATCGGTGATGTGAGTTTTGCTATTCAGGAGTATGTAGAGCAAAAAAATTCATACGGGATTGTTCGGGAATTAGTAGGACATGGTTTAGGTAAAAATTTACACGAAGAACCTGAAGTTCCGAACTTTGGAAAACGAGGAAAAGGCATCAAATTGAAAGACGGTTTAGTAATCGCTATCGAGCCAATGGTTAACATGGGCTCTCGTAAAGTAGAACAATCAAGTGATGGTTGGACAATAATTTCTAAAGATAGAAGTCCTTCTGCTCACTATGAACACACGATTGTTGTCAGAAAAAACAAGGCAGAATTACTAAGTACACATGACTTTGTAGAAGAAGCTATTAAAAATAACCCTAACGTTAGGGAAATCTCAAGAAAAAAAGCGATATTTGCGGACTGAAAATAAATCTATGGCTAAAAAGAAGAATGCACCGGGAGGTAAAAAGAATACACCGGGAAAAAGTAGTAGTAAGAAAAACTTAATTGAACAAGATGGTTCTGTAACAGAAGCTTTGTCAAACGCTACTTTCCGTGTTCAATTAGAAAACGGACATATAATCATTGCAACTATCTCGGGGAAAATGAGAATGAATTACATTCGTATCTTGCCAGGGGATAAAGTGAAAGTGGAAATGTCTCCATATGATTTAACAAGAGGTCGGATTACTTATCGATATAAGTAGTAAAAACTTTAAAATTATATAAAAATGAAGGTTAGAGCTTCTGTGAAAAAACGTTCTGTCGACTGTAAGGTAGTACGTAGAAAAGGAAAGATTTACATCATTAATAAGAAAAATCCTCGTTTCAAACAACGTCAAGGATAGTTCTAAATTAAAAAGATAAAAGATAATGGCTCGTATTGTTGGTGTTGATTTGCCGAGAAATAAAAGAGGAATTGTCAGTCTTACATACATTTATGGTATTGGGGACACTTCATCTAAAGAAATATTAGCGAAAGCTAATGTTGACGAAGGTGTACGTGTACAAGACTGGACGGATGAGAATATCAAGGATATTCGTCAGATTATAAACGAAGACTACACTGTAGAAGGTACGCTTCGTTCTGAGGTTCAATTAAACATTAAGCGTTTGATGGACATTGCAAGTTATAGAGGCTTGCGTCACAGAAAAGGATTACCTTTAAGAGGGCAACGGACTCAAACGAATGCTCGTACTCGTAAAGGAAAACGTAAAACAGTTGCTAACAAGAAAAAAGCAACTAAGTAATCATTTACTTTTTTTCAAATTCTTACTTGATAAGGCATGGCTAAGAGAAAAACAACAAAAAAAGTTAAGAAACTTAACGTCAAAGTCGAAGCTGAGGGGCAGGTACATATTAAGGCGAGCTTTAATAATATCATCATCTCACTTACGAATAAAAAAGGACAAGTTATTTCTTGGGCTTCTGCTGGTAAAGGCGGTTTTAGAGGTTCAAAGAAAAATACACCTTATGCAGCACAAATCGCAGCACAAGATGCAGCTAAGACAGCATATGATCATGGTATGCGTAGCTGTATTGTATATGTG
>CAWVWD010000491.1:0-3829 GCA_963933585.1 uncultured Saprospiraceae bacterium | reverse complement strand
AAATGCAATTAAGAATATTGCCATTAGAAGTCACGCAATTATCAAAATTGGAAATATTGGATGCTTCTTCTAATCATTTTGATGCTTTGCCAATTGAAATTGAACGGTTAACAAATATAAAAAAAGTTGATTTTAGTCGTAATAAGTTGGCGACTTTACCAAGTGAAATTGGAACATTAAGACATCTAAAAGAATTGGATTTATCTTATAACGAACTTGTAACATTACCTTTAGAAGTTGGTAACTTAGACAGTTTAGAAGTGTTGATTCTATTAGAAAATAAGCTAACGGAAATACCTTTTACGATAGGAAATCTTGGCGATTTAATACTATTAAATATCAGTGGAAATGAATTAACTAGGTTGCCAGAAACGATTAGTGAATTAGAGAAATTAGAAATATTTGAGTTAGCAGCAAATCAATTAAATGACCTTCCAGAGGATATTCAATATCTTAAAAAATTAAAGAGAATCAATTGCTATTCTAATCAATTCGATGAATTTCCGATAATCTTAGTTCATTTACCAAAGCTAAAACATATCAATTTTGCTTCTAATAGAATCACAAATGTTCCTAAAGAAATAAAATGGCTAAGACAATTAGTTCTACTTAACTTATACGATAACGAAATTTCAGAAAATAATAAACGAAAAATCGCTGCAATGTTACCAGATAAGGTTAAGATTAGGTTTTAATATTTAGTATTTAGACATTAGTATTTAGATTTTAACCAATCTAAATACTAACATCTAAATACTAATATCTATTCCGCAATCAACATAAACTTATGTTTCTTACCATTATCAATCATTATATATTTTCCGTATAACAATTCATCCGCTTTAACAATCACATCATGCGACGCAACTTTTTGCTTATTAATTGCCAACGCATTTCCCTTAATTGCACGTCTTGCGTCACTATTTGAATTCACAATGCCACCATTTACAACCAATTCTACGATATTAATTCCAGCTTCTAAATCCGCTTTTGCGACATTGAAACTTGGAATTTCTTCTGCAACTGTTGCTAATGATTTCTCATTAATTTTCGTCAGAAAATCATGATTCACTTTTTTATTAAAAAGCAATTCTGACACTTCCATAACGGATTCGAAATCTTCCTTAGAATGAACCCAAATCGTCAATTCTTCTGCCAATGATTTTTGCAAAATTCTCAAATGTGGCGTTTCAGTATGTTCCGCTTCCATTTTTTGTATTTCTTCAATTGATTTCAATGAAAAAATACGATTAGAAGTCACAATATCTTCATCGCTCATGTTAATCCAAAATTGGTAGAACTTGTAAGGAGAAGTCATTTCAGCCGAAAGCCAAACGTTTCCTTCTTCTGATTTACCGAATTTTTTACCATCAGATTTTGTCAAAAGTGGGCAGGTTAAAGCAAATGCATTTGATTCACTTCCCAAATTTTTACGAATCATTTCCGTTCCACTCACGATATTTCCCCATTGGTCAGAACCACCCATTTGCAATGAAATACCATGGTTTTCGTATAAATGTTGGAAATCAAAACCTTGCAATAACTGGTAACTAAATTCTGTGAATGACAAACCTGTTTCTACCCGTTTTTTCACAGATTCTTTCGCCATCATATAATTTACCGTTAAGGTTTTTCCAACATCACGTAAGAAATCCAAAACGTTCATATTCTTATAGAAATCGTAATTATTCACGATAGTCGCAGTATTTGAGGTTGCTCCCGAAAAATCTAAAAACCTCGCAAATTGTAACTTCTGAGTCGATAAGTTTTGCTCCAATTCCTCAAACGATTTCAATTGCCTTTCCTTATCTTTTCCCGAAGGATCTCCAATTCTACCAGTCGCTCCACCCATCAAAACAACAGGCTTATGTCCGTGTAATTGCAAATGTTTCAATAACATAACTGTTACCAAATTCCCAATCGTCAATGATGGTGCAGTCGGATCATAACCGATATATCCTGCTATCGTTCCTTCTTCTAATGCTTCTTCTAATCCAGGTGTCATTTGGTGGAATAATCCACGCCATTTCAATTCTTCTACAAAATTCATTACAGTTCTTTTAAATGTTGTAAACACGATATTTTAAAACTTCAAACGTCCAAAACGCTGCGAATTTACAAATTAATTAAAGTATCAAAAGCGTAATTAAATTATAAATAATAAATTCTTACGTCAAGTGTGTTCGTCAAACTAATTATCAAGTAAAATAATTCCCATTCCTATTTCGAAAATATTAAACCAAAAAACTGAAATTTATTCCGATTGAAATTTTTTCCACAGATTTCACAAGTTTCGGATGGTCCATTTTGTAATCATTTTCAGTCAAAACTATTGACGAAATCAATAGTTGAAAAACCTGCGAAACCTGCGGAATAAAAATTATTTTAATTCAAATTTCAAATAAATCGGAATATGGTCAGATATTTTTTTTGCTTCCTTTAAAGTTGAAAATTGTGTTGAAAAATCTACAACTCCTGAGCTTTTGAAAATGATATTATTAGAATCATAAAAAATATTGTCGAGTTCACTCGCAAGATGTTCGCCATTATTCAATCGCTTTTGTTTCAAGCTCGTTTTTTGATTGACTAAAGATGGTTTATAACCTTTCTTCTTTAATGGATTGAAAACGGTGTGTTTTTGAGAAAGGTTAAAATCACCCATAAAAATCAAATTTTCACCTGGATAAAGTGATGGAAAAAATTTCAAGAATTTCACTTCTCGTTCGGGTTGTTTACCTTTAGGAACGGCATGAAGATTCACCAATCGTATTTTTTGATTGCCAATGCTGAATTGTGCAATAAAAGGTTCTCGAACTATTGAACCTGCATATTTCGATTCCAAATACGGCCGACCGATTAAAGTCGCTTTTGAGGTCTTCCAAAGATAAGCGTATTCTTTACGTTGATTACCTTCTCCTGTCGTCGGATCACTGATTCGATAATCCCATTTTGCACCTTTTCGGTTGAGTTCATCTGCTAGTTTTGCAACCGCTTTTGCACCTGCATTGCTTCCAACTATTAACTCTTGTATGCCCACAATATCAAAGCTTTTGAGCTGATTCGCCATGAATGCAATCTCTTTATCATCTTTCGTATTTCCCATGAATTGAATATTCCATGAAGCGATAGAATAGGTATTCGAAATATCTGAAGATAGAAAGCTAAGTGCGATTAAAAATAAAAATAATTTTTTCATAGATTTTTGATTAAGCCGTAAAACTAAGTTTTTTACTTCTAATTTTTAAAATACAAAGATATTTAGGTTTTAAACAATCCGCAACTGTGGCTTTAGCTCCCTTAAACATTACAAATACGGCAGCTAAAGCAGCTGATACAAACAATCTTCAATTATCTTATAACCGACATTACATTTGATTTCGTTTAATTTAGATTTATTTTGTAATTCAAAATCATAGCTTTAACACTTCAATATTTTATCACAACCAAATGACTCTATTTCTAAAAAAAGTTATTCGCTCATTGAGATGAAAGCCAAACAAATGTACCAAACATTGTGCTTTTTACTCTTATTATTACCAACCATTGGTTTCAGACAATTCCAAATCACCAGACCGACAAACAATGGATTGCTAATAGCCAATGGTTATGCGTCTTAGATTGATTGGAGAAGGACTGGTTTTCCGACATTGAAAACGATTCCTGCAAGTTTGAATAATGATTTGATTCCTGTTGGAATACCTAATCCAGCAACAGAACAGACTTTGAATACAACAAACTTTAATACCGCGGCAGCGACAAATAACGATAATAGTATTAATGCTAAAGTCTGATGGATTATAAATTAGTAACGTACCGTATAACCTATGCT
>CAWVWD010000490.1:0-3838 GCA_963933585.1 uncultured Saprospiraceae bacterium | reverse complement strand
GGAATCGTTATTGCAGATTTTTTAGTTGGGGGCGTTTCGAAGCAACGACACCGAGAATCTTTGAATAATCGTTACGCCGTTTTACAAAATCATTTTGGTGTCATTCCTAACTTTCTCAATCATATCTTAATTACGATTCGAGCTGTTTGGTTTAAGATTGTGAGAATTGGGAAAGATAGTTATTCGTGATTTTAATTGAAACCGTTATACCGATTCTGAGAATTCGGAATCGGTATGACGGTCTTTTTTGATTTTTTTGTTTTGTAAAAGAATTCTAATCACCAAAAAATATGAAAACGGTACTTATCACAGCTTACGCAATTAATCCTTATAAAGGTTCGGAAGATGGAACGGCTTGGAACATGACGACGCAGATTGCGAAGCACTGTAAAGTGATTGCGGTTACTCGAGAAAACAATCAAGTGCATATAGATAAATGGTTGAAGAAAAACGATTTAGAGGGAAAAGAGAATTTGCAATTTGCTTATTTTGATTTACCTTATTGGATGCGATTTTGGAAAAAGGGTGGGCGAGGAGCGTTGCTGTATTTTTATATGTGGCAAGTTGGAATTGTGAACTTTATTAAAAAAGAAAAATTGGAATTTGATGTCGTTCATAATTTGAATTTTCATTCTGATTGGACACCGACTTTTCTTTGGCGATTGAAAAAGCCATTGGTTTGGGGACCTGTTGGTCATCATCACAAAATTCCAAAAGAGTATTTGATATCCTTTTATGGTCAGAAACCTTTTGTGATGGATAGGATTCGTTGGTTTACGAAGTTGTTCTTTTGGAATATAGATCCATTTTTGAAAATCGCCAAAAATAGAGCAAAAGCGGTTTTACCAATTAATACAAGTGTGATTAAAATGATGAACCTGTCGAAAGACAAGGTGTATATTATTCCTGCCGTAGGTTCAGAACCGGTGAATCAGGATTTTGAGAAAGATGAAAATGCGTTTAATATTTTGTCAATTGGTCGTTTTGTGCCGTTGAAAGGTTTTGACATTACGATAAAGGCATTTACGAAGTTCTACAAACAACTTTCGGAAGCTGAACAAGCGAGAACGAAATTACGACTGGTCGGAAAAGGTGGTTATGAAAAGGCATTGCGAGAAATGATTGATGCGTATCAGATGCAAGATGGAATTGAAATTATAAGTTGGGTTGAACGCCCGGAACTGAAGATGATTTATGAACAAGCACATTTGTTCTTTTTTCCATCGCATGAAGGTGCCGGAATGGTTGTTCCTGAAGCATTTTCTTATCGAGTTCCAGTGTTGTGTTTTGATAATTATGGACCGGGAGAATTTGTAACGAAAGAAAGTGGTATCGCCTTTCCTTATTCAACTTACGAAAATTCGATTAATGAATTTGCGGAAGCTTTAATGGATTTATTTAGAAATAGAGAACGTTTGAAAGCTTTAGAAAGTGGTGCTTTGGAGCGTTATGAATCGTATTTTGATTGGGAGATAAAAGGGCAACAGATTGCAGATATTTATGAAGAATTGTAGTGTGGATAATCGTACTTTTTAATATATTTTTGTGGAATGATTGCCGGGTTTTAGGTAAGAAATGGACAACTGGCCGCATTTTGAAATTATGACGGAAAAGACGAAGCTGAATGATTTCAATTCGGAAGAAGAGATTCGGATTTCGATTCGGTTGAAATAAGAATAGAAACGGTTAAATTAAAAACCAAAGATGATAAAGTAATTCACTAATATTCAACGATGAGTTATTAATATTTTGGTGTTAATAATTAGGATTATCAAAACTTAGGGTTTCAAATCAGTGTTAGTTTTTGACACGGATATGAATTTTTGTATTCAGTAACGCACTTTTTATTTGAATTTGAGGTTTAATTCTTCAATAGAAATAGCTTTGTCAGGTTAGGAATAGGAATTAAATGGCCATTTTAATTTTGATTCATTACTTATCCTGTATCTTTGTGTGAATTTTGATAAATCAACGAATTAATTAATACTACATGACGACAGAGTTACCAATAATGGAACAGTTTTACACGATTCAAGGAGAAGGCTTACATCAAGGTCGAGCGGCTTATTTTGTACGTTTGGGCGGTTGCGATGTAGGTTGTGTTTGGTGTGATGTGCAAGAATCTTGGGATGCCTCTTTGCATCCTGTTTTACGGGTAGATGATATTGTGGCGGAAGCCAAAAAATATCCTGCAAGATTAGCGGTAATTACTGGTGGCGAACCATTGATGTATGATTTGACTTACTTGACGAATACGTTACAAGAAGCAGGTTTTCAGCTACATGTAGAAACTTCTGGTGCTCATCCCTTGAGTGGAAAATGGGATTGGATAACGTTTTCACCAAAGAAATTCAAATTTCCAGTAGAGGGATTTTCGATGTCGGCAGATGAACTAAAAGTAGTTGTTTTTAATCGACATGATTTTAAGTGGGCAGAATTATACGCCGAGCAAGTGAGCGAAAAATGTCAATTATATTTGCAACCAGAATGGGGAAAGGAAGCAGAAATCTTACCGATGATTATTGAATATGTGAAGAAAAATCCAGAATGGAGGATTTCGGTGCAAACGCATAAGTATATGAATATACCTTAATTGGTAAATTGGTAAATTGGTTGATTTGTTAATTAAATAAGCTATTCGTAATGGGTGACTAATTAACAAATCAACTAATCGATTTACGTTCTATCCACAAATTGAATAGCTTCGCCTTCTAAAAGGGGCATTAATTTGTATTTCATTAACAGATGTACGACTGCCAAGACATCTTTTTCACAATAAATCGTAATACGTTCTAAATCATCTAATTCCCAATACGTACTGCCGACTTCACTTCCATCAATATCATCTTTCGGAGAAGGAATACCGAAACAAGCCGTTAATACTTTCAGTGCGGTATAATTCTTAAAATCACCGAATTTCCAAAGCGTCAATGTATCTAATTGAGATTGTAATTCCCACGGTTTTTTACCAGCAACATCTAATATTTTTGGAAACTCCATTTGATGAATAATCATCCTTCTACAAATATATGGGACGTCAAATTCATTAATATTATGTCCACAAATATAGTGTGTTCCGCCTCGCTGATGTTTTGGATCGTTAAAATGATTACTTAATAACCCTGAAAAATCTTCTAGTAGTTTTTTTTCATCATGATTCGAATAAGATTTTATCCGAACCTTCATTTCTCCATCCTTATCTCTGGTAATAATTCCGACTGAAATACAACAAATTTTACCAAATTCTGCGAAAATTCCAGCGCGTTCACCATAAGTATCCCGTCCTTCTTCTTCCGTGATTTCTTCATCATATTTCCTAAGAACACTTCGAGCTTTTAGCTTCCAAAGTTTTTTAAATTCATCGGTCAAGTCGTCATATGAGCGTTCTCCTGAAACTGTTTCTATATCCAAAAAAAGGACATTTACTAGGTCAACATTATTGAGCATAATTCTATCTTATTTCTAAGTAATAAATTGATTTGCAATATTTTACAGTAATAAATATTATTCAGCCATTTAAACAAATATAAGAAATTATTCACACTAAAGTGATAATAAAATCGCTTGATTATTATTTAAATAAGGTGTTTAGAATATCAAGAATAAAATACGATAATATCTAAGAAGCGAAGCCGTTCAAGATTTTTATTTTTAGACATAAAAAAAACCGAACCACAATATTGTGATTCGGTTTTTTAGTAATTGGTAAAATCCAATTGCTTACTCTTCAATAATACTTTTCGTTTTAGTAGGAGTTCCAGCTGGAGGCGCTTTTTTCTGTGTGACATCTCCTTTAATGTAAAGAATATGCGTTTTAGCTTCTTCTTTTTCTACGATT
>CAWVWD010000489.1:0-3849 GCA_963933585.1 uncultured Saprospiraceae bacterium | reverse complement strand
CATTCCCAATAACCAAAGCTGTTCTTTTTTCTGAGATTACTTTTGACCTGTCAGGACTTGTAGCTGGTCTTCCGCTTGCAAGTGTCGGGGTATAAATAATCCGAAATTCCTCTTTTGCAATATTTCCGGCTTTATCTGTCGCTTCTATCCAAAACGTATTTTGACCTTTTGAAAGAATGACCGTACCAGCGAAACGATGTGTTTCTTTATCAACTAATGTCAATTCAGAAACAGAACCGTTTGTTCTTACTCGCTCGATTCCGCTCTCATCACTTGCGGTACCTTCTACATATATCTCTTTTTCTTTTACTACGATTTGAATTCCGCCATTACGGGACGCAATAACACTAGGGCTTAGAATATTGATAACAGGTGGTTTTCTATCTGTTTTTGTTAAGGTTTTCGGTTCAGACTTAATAAAGGTGTTATTTTGCCATATCCCTTTCATGTATACCGTACCTCCTGCATACATTGTCCCTTTTCCATGCTTCAATTCATCTACCCATTCTCCGACGAATTTACTTCCTGTCGGGTAATAATAAGTTCCCCAACCATGACGATTGCCTTTTGACTGGCTACCGATATATTTTGCACCACCTAAGTAGTAATACACCCCTTCGCCATCTCGTTTACCATTTTTAAAATTGCCTTCATAACGAGTTCCGTCATTCCAAACATAAATACCATACTTTTCATAACAATCGCCTTCCAGACAACCTAAGTTCTCATATTTATAAAGAAAGTTATTCTCTTTCCAAATTCCAAAACGAGGTGTAATACTATTATCATCATAATGCATAATACCTAAACCAGAGCGTTGTCCTGCAACCCATTCTCCTGAATAGCTTTTATATCCTGAGCGATCGTTATAATTATAAACACCATAACCATGACGTTCATTATTTTGCCAATCACCAACATAAACATCTTTATTACCAAATTCGTATTGACCATAGCCATTACGAGTTCCATTTTGGAATTGTCCGGTATATTTTGCACCACTTTGCCATTCCCATATTCCAATACCATTGATGCAATCGCCTGAAGTGCATTGAGCATCAATATTATTTAGAGAAAATAATAATAAACCGAATGATAAAATGTAGAGTTTATAATTTTTCATAAAATCTTATTTTTAATATTGTCTTTTACAGTCTTAAGAAAAAATTGTTCCGAATATTGAGTATCAATAATAATTGTTACTTTTTTATCAAAAACCCTAAGATTATGTTAACCACAAACGAGGTTCTTTGATAAATAGCTTTCCATATACTTAAAAAAAAACTATTTTCAAATGACCCTCATATATTTTATAAATGTTCCATTTCTACAACTATTGGAACAATTGTCTGACTTCTTGCTAACGCAGAAAATTGCAAACGACCATTTTCTGTGTATTTTATATTATCTAAAGGAACAACTTCATCTCCTAAAATTTTGTAAAGACGCTGTAAGAATGTCCCACCTTCATTTTTCATTTTTCGCATAACAGATTCGATTTTTAACGGCTTTTTAGAATAAAGCACCATCAAGTAATCGTAACCAGTTGTTTCATCCATTTGATACATATAATTACCTCCTGGTAAGGCAACTCGCTGTCCATCGTCTGATAATAATGCGGATTGATTTTCTATTGGAAATAATAAATTTGTGTTCTGAGATTTATTAGAACCAATCACATAAACATAAGCAGGTTCATTATTTATAATCGAAAGATTATAATTCGTTCCAGAATAATATGATTCAACACTTTTGTACAAATTTCCGTCCAATGTCGTATTAATGCGTTGTCCGGCAATTTCCAACACTAACTCACCAGACAAACTAATATTTGGATCTGTTCCAACTTCACCTTTTGGTCGAGGCGGCGGAAAACGTAAATAACTACGATGATTTAGAGCGGTATAATTGATTCTTGCGAATTGTCCGTCTGTGAAATTCTGTCGACATTTCTTTGGAGCATAAGACATCATATTATAAGTATCCGGTTTAAATGGGGCTCCATTTCTGTCATTTCCGGAACCAGTATAAGTACAATCGTCTGAAGAAACTTTTCCAGAAAGATTTGGATCGGGAGGCGTATCACAGACCTTATCACCGGCAACGGTGCAGTTTGTACCATCCATTAACTCATCCGTAGAACCAGTATTAGTCTTTCCATGTGTGTGATATAACATGAAATAATGTCCAAATTCATGTGGTAATGTACTTCCGTTCATCGCACAAGCATTGGTCATCAAAACTCTATCTTGTCCTTCTGGGAAATAAGCATATCCACAAAGTGTATACATCCCCGTTCGGATAGAATTAAAAAAATAAATATTAATTACATTTGGTTCGTCGTATATTTTACATAAATCTTCCTCATATTCTGTATCAAAATCATAATATTCATCATCATCTATATAATGAATATCATCTAAAATAATGAAACGAATATTAGAACTAATATAATAGTTATTTAAGTTATTAATAGCGGCTTTTAGACTGAATAAACCCATTCCGCCGGTTCCATCACTATTACGTATAATATGTACTTTCAGTGGGAAGTCACGGATACCACGAGTCATTACACCATCAAAAGTGCCCATTTGTTTCAAATGACGTGCTATAAATGCCTCTTGTTCTTCTGTTACGATTGTTCCGCAAGGTTGTGATAGAAGATTTTGTGGATTACACGATAACCACAGTAAAATGAATAGTACCAAGCTATATTTCATGTTGTTGATATTTTTCCTAAGTGAAGTTTACAATGCTACAGTTTATTGAACGAAATTCGTGCCACAGATAAATGGCTTAAAATTTCATTATCAATGTATTATGATAACATATCACACTAATTACCAATATACTAAATATATAATATTTAAGTGTGCTCTAAGGTAGATAATATTAGAAAGGGATATGATTAATCACAATTTGACTTTTTTATTAAAATACAAGAGCAACGTTAGGAGATAATAAGTTATTTTTTCCAAAACGGGAATTTTTTTTAATTCTTGGATTAAATAATACTAATTTTTTTAATTCTGTTTCAATTTTTGGTGTGGTGAAAACCATCAGATACCAGCTATTAACCTTCCTCCGTATTGCTTCCACTTTACTTTTTTCAATGATTTTCCAATCATTAATAAGATTTTTGGAAATGTAACAGAACTTGCAGCCAACAGGAGAATCAACTTTAGAACAATGGCCGTAACGACTAAACTTATCGCTAAACTGTTCATTTGGTTCTTACATTTTTCGGCATGTTCATTTATTTCTTCATCTGTTGTATTCATACGAACGAATTGCTTTGCATCACAATCCAAATCAAACTTCGTAACAATACTTTCAGATAGAGAATTCTGTTCTATTTCTGATATGTTTTCAGCTAAAGATTTCTCAGGAGTCGTAATTCTTCGTTTGCCAACAAGGAAGGAAAATCCATGAATAAAAACCTTAATACCTTCTTTTACTTCTTGATAAACGATGATTGCAATACGTTTAGCAATATTGAAAAATTTCTTGAAGAAATCTCCAATTTTCTTAAAAAGTTTACCAATAATCCGTCGAAAAATCCTTTTAAATTGCTGGATTCCGTAATAAATTTTACGATTCGTATTATTCAAAAAATCCTGTTCTCTGATTCTAACTTTATTCTTTACTAATTCTTGAAATCGACCATTTTCGTCAAATAAATGGGTTGCAATTTTATTATATCTATTATCAACTTTATTGTCATTTCCATTAATCATTTCCGTAATAGAATTCGAATTATCATCTATTTGCAATGCTTTTGTATATTTCAGAATATTAATAAAATTAACCCAATAAGTCTCTAATAACCAAGTTGCTTCTCCATAAAAA
>CAWVWD010000488.1:0-3868 GCA_963933585.1 uncultured Saprospiraceae bacterium | reverse complement strand
TACAAACTTACGAATCACTAAAAACTAACTAAAAAAGAATGGGAATTAGGAAAAGTTTCCCAATTCCCATCTGTATATTTTATAATTGAGGAACTTCTAACTTATCATTCCCAATTTTTAGTTAAAACTAAGCTGTTTCTGCAAGCATTTTCTGACCTGCTTCAATCGCTTCTTCGATAGAACCTTTCAAGTTAAATGCTGCTTCTGGATATTGATCTACCTCACCATCCAAAATCATATTGAAACCACGAATAGTTTCTTCGATAGGCACTAAAACTCCTTTTAAACCTGTGAACTGTTCTGCAACGTGGAACGGCTGAGACAAGAAACGTTGTACACGTCTTGCACGATTTACTGCCATTTTATCCTCGTCAGAAAGTTCTTCCATACCTAAGATAGCAATGATATCTTGTAACTCATTATAACGTTGTAAAATTTCCATTACACGTTGAGCTGTATCATAATGCTCATCACCTAAAGTTGCACGATTCAAAATACGTGAAGAAGAATCTAAAGGATCTACCGCTGGGTAAATACCTAAAGAAGCTAATTTACGAGAAAGTACCGTTGTTGCATCTAAATGGGCAAAAGTTGTCGCAGGAGCTGGATCCGTTAAATCATCCGCAGGTACATATACCGCTTGAACTGAAGTAATAGAACCACGTTTAGTTGAAGTAATACGTTCTTGCATTAAACCCATCTCAGTGGCCAATGTTGGCTGGTAACCTACCGCTGAAGGCATACGACCTAATAAGGCTGATACTTCAGAACCTGCTTGAGTAAAACGGAAAATATTATCAATAAACATCAAGATATCTTTTCCACCGTTTGGATCATTCATATCTCCATCACGGAAATATTCCGCAATTGCCAAACCTGTCAAGGCAACTCTTGCACGAGCTCCAGGAGGTTCGTTCATCTGACCAAAAACGAATGTCGCTTTAGATTCCTCTAAATCTTTAATATTCACTTTTGATAAATCCCATCCACCTTCTTCCATAGAGTGCATGAAACCTTCACCGTAATTAATGATGCCCGCTTCTAACATCTCACGCATCAAATCGTTTCCTTCACGAGTACGCTCTCCAACACCTGCAAATACAGAAATACCTGCATAAGCTTTTGCGATATTATTGATTAACTCCTGAATTAATACGGTTTTACCAACACCTGCACCACCGAATAAACCAATTTTACCACCTTTTAAGTAAGGGCAAACTAAGTCAATTACTTTGATACCTGTGTAAAGTACTTCCTCTTCTGTTGATAATTCTTCGTAAAGAGGAGGCGTATTGTGAATAGAGACTCTACCAATTGCTTTTGGAGCAGGTAAACCGTCAATCGGTTCGCCAACTACATTGAACAAACGACCTTTAATCGCATCTCCGATAGGGACAGTAATAGGAGATTCCATATCTACGATTTCCATTCCACGAGTTAAACCTTCCGTTGAGTCCATTGCGATAGCACGAACGCTATCTTCTCCTAAGTGTTGCTGTGTTTCGAAAATGAACACAGAACCGTCCTCTTTAGTGATTTTTAGACCATTAAGAATCTTAGGCAATTTAGAGCCCTTTTCTGAAAAACTAACGTCCACAACAGGTCCGATTATCTGCTTAATGCGACCAATGTTTGCCATAATGAATTGACTTTTATGATTTTAGAACTTAATTCAATCAATGTTAAAATGTGCCTTTGTGACACATTGTTAAAATCCGGCTCAAAAATAAGTTAAAAGTTTAAATAAACAAAAGGATAATTTTTTTATTTGAAGATAGTTTTATCTATTGAAATACAGCAAATTAGGATTTTTTAAAGGATGCAATTATCATGGTTTACATTAATTAAAATTTACAATTTATTATTTTGCAATGTTAAAGCTATGGCAAATATTCTGTTATCGGAAGTGTTAAAAATTTATTTAACATATTTACGAAAGGTTTCCTCAAAGTGACAAAACAGTTCTAATTTTTAGAAAAAAATTACCTACAAACAAATATTTGTCGGCTCTTATTGATAATAATCAAAGTTTAAATGAATAAAATCTCATTAAAATTAAAAAGCTACTTTTTGGAAAACTTAAAATTCTGAGATAAAACTTATCTCCATTAATAATTACCAATCAACCTATTATTAATGACTATTGTTTTTAGCCTCTATACTTTATATCGTATTATCATTTTGATAAATGTGTTTACCTCTTCTTATCAGTGCAATATCATATTTAATAATAAATTCGTATCTTTGGGATACGTAATTTAATGATTTACATCTAAGTATTTTAATTAATGGAAATTAATATCGCCTCACATATTTCTGAATTACTTTATAAGCACAATCAGGTTAATATTCCTGGTTTAGGTGGCTTTCATTCATCGTATAGAGAAACGATGATTGATCAATATGGAAATATTTTACCTCCTTCTAAAGAATTACACTTTGACTCCAGCTCTACTTTCCATGATGATAAATTAATACAAAGTCTTGTTGAAGAATATGACTTAACTTTCGGAGCAGCCGTTAAAGTCGTAGATAATTATGTGCAGACAGTTAAAAAAGATTTACAAAAAAAGGCGGTTTTTGTTCCAAATGTAGGTCGGTTATACTTAGATAATCGGAATAGTAAAATCATGTTTGCGTCAAGCAATCAGAACTTTTTAGAGGATTCTTTTGGATTACCAAAACTCCAAAGACATCCGATCAGCAGACGGGAGAAGAAAGAAGTCACCCCACAAAAGCAGAGAGAAGCCGTCATAACAACAGCTGTTGCTGCGAAAAAACCATCAAAATTACGCAAGGTATTTGCAGGAGTTTGGGGAGATCCGAGTTTACGAACGCTAATCATCTTATTAATACTTATTATCGCTGTTCCTCAGTTGTCTCGCCTTGCGAATCCTGACAAGGAACGAATCAGTCCAAGTATCGTGAATAGTGATTCAGATTTGATTACTGAAAATGAAACGAATATAATTGATAAAAACTCGACATTCAATCCATTCAAAAAAACAGTTAGTAACGAAGATAAAACTATTCAAGATACGCCAAAAGAAAGTAAGGTTGTACCGGAAGAAGTACAAAATGGAATAGCAGAAAAATCGATAGAAAAAGTAAACTCAGAACTTGAGCGCAATGCTAAAACACCTATAAAATCTTCTATTACGACTACAAAAATAGAATCTGACACAAAAAATTATATTATTGTAATTGGTAATTTCAGTACACAAGACAATACGAATACGGCTATAAAAGATGTTAAAAAAGTTGGCTATAAAGCTTATTCAAGAAAAATAGATAACAATAAAATTCGTGTTGGAATCAAAATCAATTGTAAGGCAAGCGAAATTGACGCTAAACTAAAAAAAGCTCAAATTGAATATCCTGGAGCTTGGCTAATGAATAGATAACTTGAATTGAAATATAAACAGTGAAAAAGCTAACTTGAAATTATCAAGTTAGTTTTTTTTTGTTTTGTAGAATTTCAAAAAAATGTTTAGATTTGGTAATCGCCAATCAAAACCAAATTATTATGACATCAATAGTTTTTCAACGCAAGGATATTCGAAAATTAAGCCCTGAAGAAATTCAACACCTTATCAATAAAAATAAATCAATCTACACGCAATTCTATGATGCGGAATATGTTGAAAGTTTGGAATCAAATGTTTTTCATAAAATAAATCAAGTTTATTTTCGTGCAAAATTTATCGGATTTGATGAATATCCTGAACCGATGGAAAATAATAAACCATTGATTTTTGCAGGAAATCATTCTGGCATGGCCTTTCCCTGGGATGCGATGATATTTGGTGCAGGATTATATCATATCACTAAAAAAGATGGTCGAAGTTCTATTCGGCCATTGACGGCT
>CAWVWD010000487.1:0-3878 GCA_963933585.1 uncultured Saprospiraceae bacterium | reverse complement strand
CATCTGCTTTCATCTTGTGCATCGTAATTTCTGCTGTGTTATTAGCTCCTTCAAAGGCATGACCAATTAAATAAATTGTCCCATTATCCGTTTGGTGTATCAATTGACCTTTTTCAAAAACTAAAGAATCACCAAATATTTTTTGGTAATAATTTTGTGCATTACTAATGTTTGAAAGCATTAGAATTGTAATAATCAGTAGTAGATTTTTCATCTTATTGTTTTGTCTCGTCTTTATCTTATACTTATTTCTTGTTCCTTTAGGCTCAAGTAAATTTTTTAATTATCAAAATTATTAAAATTAATATGAATTATGATATCCTCTATAAATATATGATAATAAGTGCTGATAAAAAGAATAAGTTCAGTTACTTAAATTTATTATTCCTTGATAACACTTGCTATCAGTGTAAATTAGAATCTTGTTGAAAATATTGAAATAGTTGAATAATAATTCATATATACATTTTGTTTATGTATTAAAATTATTACTTTTGAATGACTAAATAAAAACATACTAACTTTTAATAAAACCTTAAAAATCATTTTCATGAGAAAGAATAGCTACGCTACTAAATTTTTACTGACATTATGCACCTTCCTTTTTGTTGGTAATATGACTTTTGCTTCTGGTATTGGTAATTACCATGCATTGTTTATTGCGATTGATAATTATAATAGTAAAGTTTGGAGTCCTTTGAATAATCCAGTAAATGATGCGAATGCGATTAAATCTGTATTGAGTTCTAAATATGGTTTTTCGGGTGTGACAATGCTCTACAATGAAGAAGCGACAAGGGCTAATATATTAGAAACACTAGAGCATAAAATAAATGAATTGGGTGAAAATGATAATTTGGTAGTCTATTTTTCTGGTCATGGGATTGAGATTGGTGAAGATGGATATTGGGTTCCTGTGGAAGCAAAATCTCAAGAACGCTATGAATTATTGGCAATTTCGGAGATTAAAAATATCGTTGGGAAAGCAAATTCTCGACACGTTTTAGTGATGGTAGATGCGTGTTTCAGTAGTACGATTTTAAAATCACCAAAGTTCGCAGGATTGGATATTGGTTCAGACCCTTATTATGATCAAGTTGATCAATTGATATCAAGGCAAGCAATCACGGCTGGCGGTTTAGAACCTGTTGCGGATGGTGCTGGCAATAGTTCTATTTTTACAAAGTATATTTTGAAATTTTTGAATAATAATCAAAAAGATGTTTTGGATGCTGGAGAACTTTATGAACTAATCAAATATCCGGTAGCCGCTAATTCTCCCAATACGCCACAGTTTGGACATTTACAAAATACAGGACATGAAGGCGGACAGTTTTTATTCCGTTTGAACCAAGTTAAGTTATGTGATTCTCCTGTTTATTTTGAGGAAGGAGAGGTTGTTGATTTTGATAAAGATGGCGGAACACTTCATGCGAAGACTGATTTTAGAAATGTAAAATATGAGTGGTCTTATAACTCTGAAATACTTGATCATGAAGGACCGGACTTGGAAATCAAAAAATCAGGAATGTATGGTGTGACAATTATTACGGAAGATGGTGATTGTTCTAACGCTGCAATTTCGGAAGTGACAATCATAATGCCTGAAGTAATTATTGATGTATTAGAAGGTCAAAATATCGAGTTTACGCATAAAGGTAAATTAAATGCGTCTATTTCAGGTTATTCTGGTGAGATGACTTATGAGTGGAAAAAAGGAAATTTTTTAGTTGGTAATAGTTATTCTCTGGAGGTAACAGAATCGGATAATTATACGATTGTAGTTAAGTTGCCTGATGGTCGTTCATTGGGAAGAAAAACGGTTTTTGTAATAATTAAAAATAGAGTTTATACCGTTCAGCTAGGGGATAATATGAAACGTATCGCGCGTAGTTTTTATGATGATGTAACTAAAGCAGATGTGATTTATAAAGCGAATCCGGAGATTATAGAAGGAAGTGTTTTGCGCGTAGGTGCAGAGTTGATTATTCCGACATTAGGGGAGGGGAATGCGGTTCAAGCTATCTCAATCGGTGCTACGAAATCTTTCGCTCCTTTTTGCCAATCAAACTTATATAATGGTGGAATGTTGACGGATATCGTTAATACGGTTTATAGTCGAATGGGTAAGAGAACAGACATCAGTTACGTACCAAATAATCAACTTCGTGGGGTTACATTTAATGGTAGGACTGAGGTTAGTTATCCATTGACAATGAATACGAATGATAAAATGTTGTTTTTATTTTCAGAACCATTATATACGACATTGACCGTTTTCTTTGCGAATAAAGATTCAGAGGTAGAGAATATGAAAAAGACGATGCAAAAACGGATGAGAAAAGGAAAATACTCAAAGTTAATCGTAGCTATTCCTGTAGGTTTTAATAGTGATAATTTGATGAAATACTATGAAGATAAATATATTGTATTAAAACCAATGAAATCATTTGAGGATTGTTTCAAAGCGATGAAAGAAGGAAGGGTAGACTTAGTCGCTGCACCTCAAATTACAGGTTTAGTTACGATCCAAAATTCTGCGGAATTAAGTCGTGCAGATTTCAAAATTTTGGAAAAATCAATTGAATCTACTACGTTACACTTAGTCGTTTCTAAAGAACATCCAAATGCAGAAGCGATTATTAAAGAATTTAATGAAGTATTCGAAGCCGCTAAAGCAGAAGGAGAAATTAGTAAAGTAGTGGATACGCATATTGATTTAATTCAGAAATCGAGACCATAAGTCATAATTTAGGCATTATAAATATTGAAGCGGCAAGATATTTTCAAAATGTCTTGCCGCTATTTTTTTAAATACCTGATGTTACGCATTACGAATGATAAGTCCTGACAGGTATTAAATTCTATTTTCTTTGAAAAAGAAAATAGAATTTTTCCTGTCAGGTCTAGTCTACTATAAGAAAGTGCGTAACATCAGTTAAGTAATTAGTAAATGATTTAGAAACGGAAATGAGTTAGTTACATTTTCAAATCGTTAAATTATTGGCAATACCACACTATCCATTAGGTGTGTAACGATTTAAGAAACGATTCCAAAACGCCCAGCGGATCCTCAACTTGCGGATAATGTCCAATTCCTTCCAGATATTTCAAATCTGCATGAGGAACTAATTTTTTAAACATTTCTGCCGAAGATCTTCCGGATATCGGATCATCAGGTCCATTTATCATTAATATTGGAATTAGATTTTTCTGTATTGCTTCAATCCAACGAGCTTTATGTTTTCGGCGTTCGCTCATATACCAAATGACTTTATGAATTACATTTTTACCATTATTATAATTCATCATCATCCAAAAATCATCTATTTCGTCATCTGTAGGTTGCGTATTTTTACCAAAAATATTTCGAAAAGTATTGCGTAAAGTACGTTTACTCGAAAGCTTTCCAATCCATTTTCCTATTGGACTCATCAATAAAGTTTGGATTAATCGAGGACGATGTTCGTCAGGAATAATTCCACCATTTAAAAAACAGACAGAAAGAATTTCCTTTTTTAGAAAACTATTTTTTGGAGATTCTAATTGTCGAGCCAATAATTCCTGTGCAACCGTATCGCCATAATCATGTGCTAAAATATGATATTCTGTAACCTTCCGTTCTTCCAAAACACTTTCCCACAAGTCCGCTTGATCAAAAAGAGAATATTGATGATTGATTGGTTTATCAGAATATCCAAAACCAATCATATCAATCGCAATCACATGAAATCGATGAATCAATACATCCCAGACTTTGTACCAATCGTAAGAAGAGGTCGGAAAACCATGAATCAAAACTAAAGTTTCTCCTTTTCCACCTTCTCGCATGAAGATATTATGATGGTCATACTTTATGTATTGACCTTGTTTTTGCC
>CAWVWD010000486.1:0-3903 GCA_963933585.1 uncultured Saprospiraceae bacterium | reverse complement strand
ATGTGCAGCAGAATCGAGTTCAATATTTTGATTTTCGTTTAAATCATTTTCCTCTGAATCCTCGATAGAATCGATTCCTAAACTTACGCTTAAATCGTCATTAAAATTATTTTCATTGAAAACGTTGTCCCAATTATCAGAAGGAAGCATCAAACTATTTTGAGCAGAATCTGTCGATTCTAAATCCAAAAAATGTTCGTTGATTTCAGGCTCTAAGTCTTTTAAAGGGAGTAAATCTAAAGTTTCTAACGGTTCTGTCTCTACTTTTATCGCAGGATATCCTACGACATAAATATTTTCGTTATTAATATATTTTCTAAGAAAAGCACGGTCGAAAGTGTAAGTAGAAGTCGTGTGTAGATGCTTTTCAAAATCAGGATGATTTGAAGCTTTGAGTTTCCGTAAAAATGCAATTCTTAGACTTTGAGTATAAGGATATTGTTTGAGCAGTTTTTCAAGTTGCTCAATAGAAAAATCGTTACTTTCCGGTGATTCCAAAAAGGTCGTAAACTCCTTTGGTGTCATACTTTCTAATTTTGATGCGAATCTTATTTTAAGTCTTAAAGAGGACGTATTAATTATTATTATACAATCGAAAACTGATTTTTACTTAAAATCAGGTGTCAGGACTCGGACGCCTATCTGCTGATAGAGGTAGGCTTCAAAAGCGTCCGAGTCCTAAAAAATTACTTTTTTTATAGATTGCTTAAGATGCAAATTACAAAATATTAATTAAAAAAATCAATTCGATAAGTCCATAAAAGAATGTATTTTTGGAAAAGAATGACTATCCTTCTACGATTGTGATATAAATTTTAGACTGATTCGCTCTTGGATAAGAGATGTTAGACTTATTTAATTTTCTATTAAAACAGTCAATATTTAATGTAAATTGTTGATTATCAATAATTTAAAACAGCTTATTTTTTTATGTGTTAAAATTATAGCATCGGATTTATCCAATAATTCATAGCGTGAATGTCCAAAGTCTAATAATAGAATGGTCCAATATCTCTAATGGTTACGATTTCGTAACGCTAAGCTCCAGCTTAGATTTTATAAACCTTTGACAACCAAGCTGGAGCTTGGTGAGACTTTCTAATTTATGTCCAACTTACTAAATAATCCTTGTCCTTCATGTGGCGGAAAATTACTGTTTTCAGCAGAAAAGCAACTATTAGCTTGTAATTATTGTGGTTATACAGAAAATGTAAACCGAGATAGTGACGAGGTAATCGAGCAGGAATTACGAGCAGCTGTTTTGAAAGCTCAACGATTCGTACCTGAAAAATTAGGTGAACATGTTTTGCATTGTAATAGTTGTGGAGCGAATGTAATGACGGAAAAAACGACGGTGGAACAGGAATGCCCGTTTTGTGCTTCTGTACAAATTAATATCGAAGCTTTCGAGCATAACTTGATTCAGCCGAGCGGGATTTTACCATTTCAGATTCCGAAAAAAGAAGCAATTGGGAAATTTAAAGTGTGGATATCGAAAGGTTGGTTTCATCCTACGAAGTTGAAAAAGATGGCCGCCTTAGAGGATTTAAATGGAATTTATATTCCGTTTTGGACTTTTGATGCACAGACGAGATCGAATTGGTCGGGCGAAGCTGGACATTATTATTACGAAAATCAAATGGTTCGAGTGAACGGAAAAATGCAAACGCAACGAATTCAGAAAACGCGTTGGGAACAACGAAGTGGTCAGTTGTCACATTTCTTTGACGATGTTTTGGTAAACGCTTCGGAAGGTTTGGGTAATCCAAAATTCCAACGAATTCTGACCTCCTACCGCTTGGATGAAGTGATAAATTTTGATGCAAGATTGATTTTGGGTTGGCGAGCAGAAGTGTATAATGTGGAAGTGAATGCCGGTTATGATATTGCGGATAAGATTATGGATGCTCGGATTCGAGGGATGTGTATTTCTCGGCTTGGCGGGGATACAAATCGAAATTTGAATATTAATACCGATAAAAATGCTCAAACTTTTAAACATATTATTTTGCCGGTTTGGGTCGCAGCGTATCGTTTTAATAACAAATCGTATCAGTTTGTTATCAATGGTCAAACGGGTAGAGTAGGAGGAGAGAAGCCTTATTCTTGGATAAAAATCACGATTTTTGCTTTGTTGATTGCGGCGATTATTGCGATGGTTTTTATGGTGATGGGTGAAGTTCAGTAAACGAAATATGAATTATTTATCTAGATAACGTAGTATTAGCAATTAATTTAAAGACAATATAAATATATTTAATAATATTAAAACTGGAGTTTGACGTTACGCTTTATAATCTTGACTTACTACTTAGGAATAGAAAATCCTTATTTGTCATTATCACTTTATTTGCGGTTCAAATTGGCGTTTTTATTGAATAAAATTAAAACGGTAACTCCTTTTAAAATGTAAAGTGTTAGTCTACTTTTGAGTAAATTTTGATGTTAGACATCAGATTTTGGACGATATAAATGTCAGTCTCACGTCTCACATCTAAAAAATAAAAAATTATGAAAAAGATATTATTTTTCGCGTTTGTAATAGTAACAATGTTCGCCTGTAAAGAGGAAAAAGTGAAGTTTGTAGAAGTTGATTTATTAAAATATGGTATTCCGGTAATGATTCAAGCACCCGAAAATGCCGCAATCACGCAACCTTATGGCGAGGGTGAAGTCTGGGTGAAAGATAGCCTCTCTAACTTCAATATTCAAGTTACGAAAATGCCGACTTTAGGAAATGATGAAGCAAAAGTAAAAGCGGAGGAATTGGATATTACTAAAACGATTCTTGGCTTCTCGAAGTTGATAACGGAGGAAAAAAGTGGTTTTATCTTTGAAGAAAATATTGGTATTTTGAATTATGATTTCAAATATATTATTGTTCAAGGTGATAATCAATATGTTTTTCAAAAAGGATTTACAGCAATTGCGACTTTGGAAGAAGTGGAAATGATGTATGAGGCTGTGAAGCAGGATTAGTTGATTTTGTTTACAATCTAATTATCAAATAAAAAAGGGTCTGTTTGAAAAACTCAAACGGACCCTTTTTATTGAGCGAAACCGAAATCATGAAAAAGCAATAAAATCTGCCAGTCCCAAAAAAATCGGTGATAATTCGCAACGCATCGCAACTATTTTTTTCGCTTCCCTTTCGGTGCTTTTTTCTTTCCAGCTGTGCGACTTTCTGTTTTTCTCAACGGTCTTTTCTCCACTTTCGCAGCAACTAAATCATCAACTTCATATGTTTCTACATCTTCCGTAGAGCGATTTTTGAAGTATAAATACATACCGCCAAAGAATAAGATAAGTACTAAAACTGAAGCAATCAGACCAATTGTAGAACCAGTATAATAAGAACGAGGTTCGAATCTCATTTCAATTGTATGAGAACCTGCGGGTAAACGCAATGCACGAACAACGTAATTTGCTTTGACGAAAGGATCTACTTTTTCATTGTCAATATAAACATTCCAACCCTTATCTGTATTATAAAATACTTCCGAGAAAACAGCTAATTGTTCCGTTGAAATATTATAACTGTAGGTCATTTTTTCAGGTTCATATTCTGTCAAAACAATCATTGCAGCCGAATCTGGTTGAATAACCAGACCTTTTAAATAGTCCGAATATTTCTTTTGAATAACGGCTTTATTACGAGGTTCTAAAGTCGCTAATGCCTGCATTTCAGCATTGGCATCTTCGACTAATTCATACTCATTCACAAACCAAGCATTCCCTAAGTCTGTGTTTGTAGGAATCGGACGAACATTACCACCGCCAGTATCTTGCAATACATATTTAGTATTTAACATGCCGTAAAGTTTGATAGATTGTGGCGTATTTGGATTCCCCAAATAATGTGTAATCATATCTTGATAGATCATTAATTTCGCAGCATGGTAA
>CAWVWD010000485.1:0-3910 GCA_963933585.1 uncultured Saprospiraceae bacterium | reverse complement strand
GGTTTAACGGGTTTTTAGATGTCGAGTTACGGGTTTTATTATTCTGATGTGTCGCTCTGATTTAAAAATTTCACCACAAATTTCTTAGTATTTTTAAACGTTTGCAAAACAAAAAAAGTCGCTAAATTTCTTTGTTGAAACTTAGCGACTTTTTATTAAAATTACGTAAAAACGGTCAAATCTTTAACTCGTAACTACTCTACTGGAGCTGCTTTCATCAAGTCAAATTCACGAGTAACCGGATTCAAAGGAGCATCGACAGTTTTGCCATCTGCATCTACTAATTCCAACGTTACCGTATTTTTTCCCATTGGTAAATTCTCTAAAAAGTAAGGTTTCCATTCTGAAATCATTGCGAATTCTTCACCGTTTACCGTTACTTTTACTTGGTTTCCTACTTCACTTAGTTCTGTATTGACAATAAAAAAGTCCAACATTACTTTTTTCGCATCATCACCAGTGTACGTTCCTTTTGGACGGCTGTAGAATAACATTGCATCTTCTATATTTTCAGAAGCTGTTAATTTCCCACCTTCAAAAGTTACTTTTTTTGCTAAATGAGCAGCACCGTTTTTGATACTTTCGTGGTAAGAACGAGAAAGAAAAGATAATAAATTATATTCGCCATCTTCCATTTTATTCTCAAATTCTGCGGTATAAAATGCTTTATAAGGGGCATCATCTAAGATAAAATGAATGTGTTGACCTTTTCCAGAGTTCGCACACATTTTTGTGTCTGCATCTACCGTTTGTTGTCCCAATTCGTATGTGTCAGAATCATAAGCATACGCAAATTTTCCATCTACGTAAGTAAAATCATTTAATTTCGCATCTGGAAATTCAGTAGAAGCATCGTAAGCAGCTAATATAACATCCGGAATTTCTTGACTTTCTTGCTGCTGCGGAGCCGTTTCTGCTGTTTCATTTTGACAGGCGATGAGCATCAAGCAAGCCGCAAGTAGAATTGTGTAAGTTATTCTCATAAGTTTAAATTTTAAATAGTGCATTAAATGCGTGAATACAAACCTATAAGATCTTGAAAACCTTATGGGTTTCAAACATAAATATGAAGCGTAAAGCATTTTTTAATTATTTCACCAATTTGTTATACTACATTGTGCATTTTACACGCCACTAATTTGTCACAAAGGTAAAACAAAAAACGTGAGTTTCGCTAAATTGCAAAACTCACGTTTGGTTATTTTTTGTCAGTTGCTTTCCTGTTTTTAACAATCCATTATCTAAAATGTTTGCAAAAGCAATCACAAATCTATTTTGAAATCATAACTCGCTTAACCGCACGACCAGTTTCCGTTTGTACCATAATCAAGTACATTCCTGCTGGGTGTTGTATCAAGTTGATTGGTAAATTCAATGTATTATCCGTTTCGTTCATTTCAATAATTGGCTGACCAATCATATTGAATACTTTGATTTGAACATTCGTCGTTTCATCGAAATCTAACCGAATTGCAAATTCTCCATTCGTTGGATTCGGGAATACTTCAAAGGTTGTCAATGATTCAATATTGTTCGTATTAGACGTAAAGTCTTGAACGACAACGCTTGTGGTGCTCAAACAGTTATTTGCATCCGTAACCGTTACTATATAAGTTCCAATTACTAAATTGTCAACTGACTGTGTCGTTCCACCATTATTCCAGGTGTACGTATAAGGAGGTGTTCCTCCTGCTGGATTCACAATTGCTGTACCATCAGAACCGATTGTCGGTGTTGCTGTTCCGACTAAAGTAATAGAATCAGGCTGAGAAATCACAACAGTTGTCGTTGCCAAACATCCTGCTTGATCCGCTACAACTGCGGTATAAGTTCCAGCTTCAAGACCATTTAAGTTTTGAGCAGAAATATTCAACGGTGACCAAAATACTGCGTAAGGTAGGTTTCCACCAGTAATCGTCATATTTACAATTCCGTCATCTGCACCAAAACAAGTTACATTAGTTTGAGTCGTGATCACAGAAGGTCCGTTTGCAATACTGGTTACGGAAATGCTTGAATTCGTGGTACAACCATTTGCATCTGCCACGGTCACACTATAAGTTCCAGATATTAAACCAGAAATAGAATTCGTCGTATCTCCATTACTCCAAGTATATGTATAAGGTGTAGCTCCACCCGCAATTGAAGTATTAATAGAAGCACCCATCGCAGAACAGAAATTATCTGTCGGATTCATCGTCACAACGACTGTTCCAGACTGAACCAAAACAAAGGTTGCACTATCTGTACAACTTGACGCGTCCGTTACGATTACGCTATAAGTGCCATCGGCCAAGCCACTAATGAAAGGCGTTGTCGCTCCATTACTCCAACTATAAGTTAGCGTTCCATTTTGTCCCGTTACACTTGGATCAATCGAACCATTTTGCAAACTACAACTTGGATTAGTAACGACAGGATTAAAAACCAACGCACATCCCCCACAACCATCGCTCATACTTACTCCGATTACGGTCGTACAACCATTACCATCAGTCACCGTACAAGCATAGTTTCCTTGACTTAGTCCGGTCGCTGTTACAGTAGTTTGTACCGGCGTTGTATTCCAAGCATAAGTATAATTAGAATCTCCACCATTTGCTACTGCTGTCGCAGTTCCATCTGTTCCGTTACAAGATGTCGGAGCCGTTGTCGCACCGGTTGCCATTAATTGTGATGCATTTCCAACGAAGAAAGACGCAATTACAAAACATCCATTTGCATCTGTGACGGTAACGTTATAGCTACCAGTGGTTAAAGTAAACGCCGTATCTGTAGTAGAACCAGAACTCCAAGCGAAAACATAGGGTGCTACACCGCCAGAAGTTTGAGTCGTTGCTAAAGCATCATTTCCACCAAAACAACTTGGATTAGAAGCACTTATTGTCGTTACCAAATCACAACTTGGAGGACAATAATTTACAATTTCCACCGCACTACTTTGTATCAAAGTATCAACTATACAGCCATTTGTTACGATTAAAGTCACATCATAAGTTCCCGCCGTACTATAAGTTACCGTAGGATTCGGCATTATTGAAACCGAAGGGGTTGCCCCTGGCATTATCCATTCGTAAGTTATCGCATTATCAGAGTTTGTTCCATCAAAAGTAATATTTACATTTTCGCAGGCCGTTGCATTTGAAGGGGTAAAACTTGCCGTTGTTGGTGTAACTAAAACTGGAAATATCGCATGCGTTGCATCAAATCCCCAACTTGATGCATCGTTATAATTAAACCAACTTCCACTTACTTTTTGTTCCCAAGCCGTTCCTGTCCCTGGAAAAAGGTTACCTGGTGTACTTGTTACCATCGCCACCGTATCCGTTCCTGTTGTCATTGTAAAACCTACAAAAAAGTCATTTCCGAGTAATGCGACAGGTGCATCAAACGCTACATAATAACTTTGAAGCGTACTTATTGATAACATAAGGTCTTGAATCAAAACATCTTTTTGTTCAACGACAGCTCCTGGTATTCCACCAGTTCCATCCCAAACGGTAGCCGTAATCGTAGCCAAAGGATTCACCGTAAACGCATAACCAAATGACATAATCATACCTTGAACATGAGTATTTATACCAGTATTCGTATAAGATTCTGCTTTTGCAAGATCTTGATAAACATTATGCCCCGCGACATATCCCCAACCTGGAGCAGGTACAGGAATGATTGCTGGTGAATAATTTCCGCTAAAGTTCGAAAGTGTATCGCACGTTTGTCCGACTGCGACAAAATTGATGAAAAATAATGCAGACGTCAGTAAAAAAAGTTTTTGTAACCAATTCTTCATAATGAAATCGTGATTAGTGATTTGCCTGTTAATATGAAAAGTTGGTAGCATTTAAATCGAAATCGATAAGTTATCGTAATATATTTTAAATATATTATCTCGCTTACTCACAATCAA
>CAWVWD010000484.1:0-3915 GCA_963933585.1 uncultured Saprospiraceae bacterium | reverse complement strand
CTGGTAAAGATGGAATTGCGGTTTTGATATTTTTTCCATCCTCCATAAATAAAGGATAAATCAAATTCGCTACATCCAATCTGGTTTCCTGAACCATTGACCGAATTGCTGCGGTTGCTCGATTACGTCGAGGTCTGCTATACATAAATGCTTATTTTTTTGTGTAGAAATGTAATTTTTTATTTGAGTATTCTCGCTTATTTTTAATTATTTTAAAAACCACAAGTTAGTTGATGATTCTCCAAAAACCACACCTATACACAAGGATTAAATCGCTGATTTGTCATAATTTTCAATAAAATTATTAATACAGAGAGCCCGACTTGATATATTTCCCTACTCTGATGTCAGTAAGACAAACGCATCAAAATATGACTTCGGTTTTGGATTACGTTTTGGATTGACATTATTGATTTTAGGCTGAAAGTATTGAAAAAGCGTTAAGCACACGCCTGCTGTGCGAACGGGCAGGTTTGCTTCTTTTCATCAAGGAAAAGAAGAAGAGAACTTCATTAACAAATATTATTTTTAATTAATCATAATTAAACCCAATTAACAAATAATATATTGTTTTTAATTATTAAACAAAATAATTTAGTGCGTTTGCCCTTATCATAACCTACTTAATCATTTTAATCAAGGAAGAAAGTAACAAATAACCTGTCCCTAATCTAAAAATATGAAGATAAATAAAAGCGAATTAGCTGAAAAGCATAACTTAATCAAGGAAAGTATTTTTCAATTAAAATTTTTTATATTAACACTAAGATGAATATATTCAAACTATTTCCAATGAAAATGATGCTTTTATTCTACCCTTTAAATCTAATAAATTACTAAAATAAAATCGTTACGGTTGGACAAAAAAGACAAATCAAACTATAAAACGAGCCTCAAAAACAATAATTTATCGAGCTTTAAAACTAAGGCTTATGCCAAAATCAAAGCATAAATTTTTTCGATAAATATTAGAATTAGGTAAAAAAACCGCTGACGAAACGGCTAAAACCATTCCTATTGAATCCACACATCTAGTCATTGCACAAAATTTATTGCCGTTTTTATATAAAAACAATATTTTAGGAGGGAAAACATTCGACGTATTGATGACCAGACGACCAATCGAAATACTACAAAATCACTTAAATAAAGCGTTCGATAATTATCCCAAAAATATAACTTTAAAAGATTTTCGAGCAGATAAAATTTTGATGCGTATTGAAAATAAAGCATTGACGAAAACAAGAAAAATCATCACGCCACATTCCGATATTGTAACAATATTTCAAAATAAAACGATTCAACTTCCTTGAAAGATATCAAGTAATCAACCTCAAAAATTAGGTAATAAAATCCTTTTTCCTACCTCTTTAATTGGTCGAAAAGGTGGTTATGAAATTAATAAATTAGCGAAGGATTTAGATTTAAAATAAATTATTTCAGGAAATAAATTAGAACATGATTATTTTGCGAATGATATAACGATTGAAAAATTTAATGGTAACTTTGAAATGATTGGATTAATAATTTATCCGACTTATATCGAATATCAGCCGAGATTAATATTAAAAGCGATTTCTAAAGGAATTCCGGTAATCACAACAACTGCTTGCGGTATTTCATCATCAGAAAAAGTTACGGTTATTAATACTGGGAATTATGAACAGTTAAAAGCTACTGTCCTCACCCACCGAAAAGTTATAAAATCCAGCTTCAAAATAGGACAATAAAAATAACAAAATGCACATCGAATTTTTATGCCTCATTTACAATAAGAAATACTAAGGATAAGTAATTGAGCATAAAATCTGATAATTTTGCTTTTTTTATAATCTATAATCATTTAAATATATATTTGTAGTAAATTATATATTATCATTTCAAAATCAATAGTTTACACAAAAAAAGCTTCGGCTTTATTAAAATTTACGAATCATTTTGTAAAAAAATATTTGTGCAAAACAAGGCAACTAATTCAAAATTCACATTACATGAAGCGATTATTAACAACTACGACCTTTATTTTTCTACTTATTTCAAGTGTTTGTGCTCAAAAAAATACCGTTACAGCTGAAGGTTATGTATTTGCAGAAGATAATTCCGGTTATCTAAAAGGTGCAATCGTCACATTACTTTCGGCAGAAAGAACTTTTCGAGGTGAAGTAATTACTGATGATTTAGGAAAGTTTGAATTTACGGTGAAAGATAATAAAAGCTATAAGTTGCGTATCCGAAAGGCAGGTTTTATGAATGCTGAAATTGATTTTTCGGGTGCAGATAAAAACGAACATCATAACCTATATTTGAATGTTTCCCTAGAAAGAGCACCAGGATATATTTTTGAAGCAACGATTGCTGATTGGCGATCTGAAAATAGTATGAGTCCTGTTGATGCAATTGAAGGTGCAACGATTGAAGTTTATAATAAAACGGAACGTCAAGTGATTTTGGAATTAAAAAACCACCCTTATCACACCTTTAGCTTTCGGATGGAACAGGGTAATTCTTACGTCATTCTCATTCGTAAAAAGGAGTATTTCAATAAACGAATTGATGCAAATATTTCCATTGATGGATGTATTTTGTGTATAGAAGGCGTTGGCATAACTCGTCCCGGAATTGCAGATAATTTGACCGATAATAATAGGGCTGGAACACTCGGAGCGAATATTTCTTTAAAGAAAATTTTGATGGATGAATCCATCAAAATTGATAATATATATTATGATTTAGGAAAGTATAATATTCGTCAAGATGCAAAATATGAATTAGATAAGTTAGTATCTATATTAAGTGATAATCCACATATCTCCATAGAGTTAAGTGCTCATACAGATAGTCGTGGAGATGCTGCTACGAATCTTTCCTTATCACAAAAACGTGCAGAAACTGCCGCTAAATATATGATTAGTCAAGGGATTTGGGAAAGTAGAATTCAGGCAAAAGGTTACGGAGAACGTACGTTAGTGAATAACTGTAAGGATGGCATAAAGTGTTCAAAGACAAATCATCAAGAAAATCGTAGAACGGAATTCAAAGTCATTTCAATTACTGCAGACGAAACTAAGAAACTGACCTTGGCACAAATGATGGAAAAAGAGTTATTTGAAGAAGGTCTGGAAGAATTAATGTTTCAAGAAGTGGTTTATGTAGCTGGCGAAGCAGGAGAAAAAGTGGTTTACGAATCTTATGAGGGCAACCCGAAAAAAGTGGGCTCACCTAAAAAAGAGAAAAAAGCAGGTGACAAAAAATTATGGTCAGAGACAAAAGAATACGTTGATCATCAACTAACTGAAGAAGAAAAACCTAAGCTAAGAGTAGAATATACAATCAGAAATGATCCTTTTAAAAATTCCAAATCAACCGTAAAACCTAAGAAAAAATCAAAGATTCCAGTTCATAAAACCAAAAAGGTTTCGCAAACTTATACCGGTTACAAAATAGAATTAATAGTTTCTGAGGAAATGCTATTAGTAAATCACCGTTTGTTTCGTGAAATGGGCGGAGTAGAAGTAGATGTGACGAGCGAACAAAAATATGCTTATCTTATTGGTAATTTTTCTAATGAAAAATCGGCAAAACATTTTTTTAATAATGTCATAAAAGATCGTTTTCCAAATACTAAAATTCAGCGATATGAAAATGGAAAGCAAGTAAAATAATTTTTCAATTATGAATTATTAACTATTTCACCATCTAAAATATCAATAGAAGCCGTCATTCCGACGAGGGTCGAAATCTCCCGAGCGTAAAGACCCTACTTTTGAAGAAGTTGCCAATTAAAAAAAGGGCACTTTGACAAATTTTGTCAAATCTAAGTAAATTACGATTTCCATAGCGGTTATCTTTACTGCCGTGACCATTTCAAGACTTTACGACAACTAGAAATAGCCGCTGCGACCAAAAATTGTCAAA
>CAWVWD010000483.1:0-3916 GCA_963933585.1 uncultured Saprospiraceae bacterium | reverse complement strand
TTGAAGTTTTTGATTCGTGGAAATTTCTCTTCTAGTTCGTTGAGTTCGTGATAATGAGTCGCAAAAAGCGTTTTTGGCCTTGCCATTCCATTATCATGTAAAAATTCGGCGATTGACCAAGCGATAGAAATGCCATCGTAAGTACTTGTTCCCCGACCGATTTCATCTAACAAAATCAAACTGCGTTCCGACACATTATTCATAATACTTGCCGTTTCGTTCATTTCGACCATGAATGTCGATTCGCCAGACGAAATATTATCAGAAGCTCCAACTCTTGTAAAAACCTTATCAACCAAACCCAATTTTGCCGATTTCGCAGGAACATAAGAACCCATTTGAGCCATAATTGAAATCAAAGCCGTTTGGCGAAGAATCGCAGATTTACCAGACATATTTGGTCCCGTAATGATGAGAATTTGCTGAGATTCATTATCCAAGAACGTATCATTTGGTACGTATTCTTGACCAATTTCCAACTGTTGTTCAATCACAGGGTGACGACCTTGTATGATTTCTAAAGTCAAATCGTCGGTAATTTCTGGTTTTGAATAATTGTTGCGTTGTGCGACTTTGGCGAACGATAACAAACAATCGATTTGAGCAATCAACGCACCATTTAGTTGAACTGGTGCGATATAATCGTTCAACGTTTCGACTAAAGCTGCAAAGAGTTTTTCTTCTAATGCTAAAATCTTTTCCTCAGCACTTAATATTTTGGTTTCCAATACTTTAAGCTCATCTGTAATATAGCGTTCTGCATTGGTCAAAGTTTGTTTTCGTACCCAATTATCAGGAATTAAACCTTTATTTTTATACTTATTCGTCACTTCTAGATAGTAACCAAAGACATTATTGAAACCGATTTTCAAATTATCAATTCCAGTACTTTCGGCTTCTGTTCGTTGTATTTTGACTAAGTGTTCTTTACTATTTCCAATTAAATCTCGCAACTCGTCCAATTCCGCAGAAACGCCATCCGCCATGACTTTTCCTTTCGCCAAATTCACCGGTGGTTCGTCCACCAACTCATTCGCAATTTTATCTCGAATCGCTGTACAAAGATTAATTCTATCGGCAAGCCGCTGAAAATTCGGATTTTCACTTTCTGATAAAATCGTTTTAATCGGTTCAAGAGCAGTCAATGCTTTTTTGAGTTGAACGACTTCCCGAGGATTTATCTTGCCCAAAGGCACTTTAGAAATCAAGCGTTCAATATCACCGATTTGCTGAATATAATGCTCAATATCTTGACTCAATGCTACATTTTCCAAAAAGTACGCAACCATATCCAAACGGGCTTCAATCTGCTGCCGATTTTTCAAGGGTAAAACGACCCATTTTTTGAGTAATCGTGCACCCATTGGCGAAACCGTCTTATCCAAGATTTGGATTAAAGGCGTTCCCGTTTCGTGCGGGCTATAAATCAATTCCAAATTACGAATCGTAAATCTATCCAGCCAAACATATTTGTCCGGTTCGATTCGAGCGATTGCCGCAATGTGTTTTAAGTTTTTATTTTCAGTCGTAGCAACATAGTGTAAAATCGAACCAGCAGCGACTTGTGCCAATTCCATTTCTTCAATTCCAAAACCTTTCAACGTCTGAACTTCGAATTGTTCCAAAAGTTTTTCTCGAGTATAATCACTCATAAAAACCCATTCTTCTATTGGAAAGGTATAAAATTTCGTTCCGAATTTTGATTCAAAATCCTTCGTCCTACTTTTTGAAAAAATGATTTCAGATGGTGAAAAACTCTGTAATAATTTATCAATATATTGTTCATCGCCTTCACTGACCAAAAATTCACCAGTCGAAATATCCAGAAAAGCAATACCTATATGCCCACGTTTGCCATAATGCAACGCCGCCAAAAAATTATTCGAACGAACATCTAATAATGTATCATTAATCGCAATTCCGGGCGTGATCACTTCCGTCACGCCACGACGAACGATTTTTTTCTCCTTACTCGGCTTTTCTAATTGCTCACAAACGGCTACTCGATAACCAGCACGAACGATTTTATGAATATATAAATCTGACGAATGATGCGGAAATCCGGCCAAAGGCACATCTATTCCACCATTATTTCGCTTCGTCAATACAATGCTCAAAATATGTGAAGCCTTCACAGCGTCTTCGCCGAAAGTTTCGTAGAAATCACCCACTCGAAACAACAAAATGGCATCAGGATATTTTGATTTTATCTGTGCGTATTGCTTCATCAAAGGCGTTACCTTCGTAGTTTTTGTTGTACTTTTTTTAGCCAATTTATTGTGATTTTTTATGATTTTTGATAGTTGGCGAAGATAGGTATTTAATTAGAAATCCCGAGATTTGGAGACAAGTTTAGAAATGTGGAATTAAGAACTATTTGTTTATCAAAATCATTTAATATAACCTCTTGTTCCCTTAATCACCAGAAAAAGAGGCTGCCTTTTTGAGACAGCCTCTTTTATAATTATTTCATATCAGATTAAAATTCTGAATTATTTATGGTCAATTAAAACTTACTTTCGCATCGCTTTATAAGTATTAATCAAACCATTCGTAGAATCGTCGTGAGCCGTAATACTTTCCTCATTTATTAATTCCGGTAAAATCTTTTTCGCCAACTGTTTTCCTAACTCCACACCCCATTGATCAAAACTGAAAACGTTCCAAATAATACCTTGTGCGAAGATTTTGTGTTCATACATTGACGTTAAAATCCCCAAAGTATAAGGCGTTAATTGTTTCACCATAATAGAGTTCGTCGGACGGTTTCCGTCAAAGACTTTAAACGGTGTCAAAAATTCAATTTCTTCCGCCGTTTTTCCTGCTGCTTCCAATTCTGCCACCACTTCAGCTTCGGTTTTTCCCATCATCAATGCTTCCGCTTGAGCGAAATAGTTAGATAATAATTTATCATGATGATCACTCAAAGGATTGTGTGAAACCGCCGCTGCGATGAAATCACAAGGAATTAATTTCGTTCCTTGATGAATCAATTGATAGAAAGCGTGTTGTCCATTCGTCCCAGGTTCTCCCCAAATAATTGGACCCGTTTGGTAATTCACTTTGTTGCCATTTCTGTCCACAGATTTACCATTACTTTCCATATTTCCTTGTTGGAAATACGCCGCAAAGCGGTGTAAATATTGGTCGTAAGGTAGAATCGCTTCTGATTCTGCACCAAAGAAATTGCCGTACCAAATACCAAGCAAAGCTAAAATTACAGGAATATTTTTATCAAAATCCGCATTTCGGAAATGATTATCCATGGCATGAAAACCGTTTAATAATTCTTTAAAATTATCAAACCCAATCGTACAAGCGATAGATAAACCGATACCAGAAGTCAACGAATAACGACCACCAACCCAGTTCCAAAATTCAAACATATTCGCCGTATCAATTCCGAATGCTGCAACGCCTTCTGCATTCGTAGAAAGTGCCACGAAATGCTTCGCCACATGAGCCGAATCTTTTGCCGTTTCCAAAAACCAATCTCTCGCTGAATAAGCGTTTGTCATGGTTTCCTGTGTGGTGAAGGTCTTAGACGCAATCATAAATAACGTCGTTTCTGCGTTCAAACTTTTCAGCGTTTCCGCAATATGCGTGCCATCGACATTCGATACATAATGCACCGAAATCCCTTCTTTCCAATATGGTTTCAAAGCTTCCGTAACCATTAAAGGTCCTAAATCTGAACCACCGATTCCGATATTCACAATATCCGTAATTCCTTTTCCAGTATAACCTTTCCAATCGCCATTAAGGACTTGATTAGAGAACGTTTCCATCTTTGCCAAAACAGCATTTACATCCGGCATGACATCTTTTCCATCCACGATAACTGGCGTGTTAGAACTATTGCGTAGAGCAGTATGCAATACTTCTCGACCTTCTGTTTTATTAATGACTTCACCAT
>CAWVWD010000482.1:0-3919 GCA_963933585.1 uncultured Saprospiraceae bacterium | reverse complement strand
GTATTTTTTGACAAAATATTGCCGATAACTTCGTTAAAATTTATTTTCATAACTACGGCTATGCAAAGAAATTTTGCCTTGTTCTCGACAAATTTTGATATAAAATCTACTCGACACTATTAACTTGACTTACTACTTAGTTACATAAATTTAATATCGCTCTATTTTTAAACGGATCCGATAACAATTTATGTAACGATAAGACATCGGTACATCAATACGATAACCACATCAACACATCAACACATTCACACATCAACACATTCACACATCAACACATCAACACATTTTCCATGCAACGTAAATTCATCACAAATCTACTATTTTTAATTTTTGTGAACGTGCTGATTAAGCCGTTTTACATTTTTGGAATTGACCGAACGGTACAACTTAGCGTCGGAACGACCGATTATGGCTTGTATGCTGTATTGTATAATTTTTCAATTTTATACTATATTTTACTGGATTTGGGCTTATCAAATTACAATAATAGAACGATTGCTCAACAACCTAATTTAATTAAAACATATTTACCTAACTTTCTGATTATTAAAACATTACTATCGTTTTTATATCTTGGAGTCGTCTTTATGTTAGCATGGTTTTGGGGATATCGAGGTGTGAAATTATCGTTATTATTGCCATTAGCGCTGAATCAAGTTTTTATCGGTTTTATCCTTTATTTTCGGTCGAATATCACCGCTTTACATTTTTTTAGATGGGATGCAATTTTATCTATTTTTGACAGAATTTTGGTAATAATTATTTGTTCGGTCTTACTTTGGGGAAATATTGTGCCGAGTTTTGAGATTGAATATTTCGTGTATGCACAGACTTTTGCGTATGGTTTGACGGCTTTGGTAAGTTTTGGATTATTGTTAAAAGTAAAAGAAAGTGTGCCGAGTATTTCTATAGAAAATTCATCAAGTGACTTAAAGTCACCTGATGAATCCCTACTTGATAAATCGGTAGGTTCAATTTCATTTTCTTCCGTTTTCCAAATCATCAAACAAAGTTATCCTTATGCTTTATTGGTTTTATTAATGACGATTTATAATCGAATTGATAGTATAATGATTGAAAAGTTGTTGCCAAATGGTTTGGAGCAAGCCGGAATTTATGCCGCAGCTTATCGACTTTTGGATGCTGTAAATATTTTTGGTGTGTTGTTCGGAACATTATTATTACCAATATTCGCTCGAATGTTTGTAGAATTATCCGATTTTGAAGAAAAAAAAGCACGAATCGAGGAATTGACGTTTACCGCTTTTAAAATTATTTTTGCCTTTTCGGCAACAGTAGCAATTTGTAGTTCTGCTTTTGGAACAGAAATAATGACGTTATTATACAAAGATAATGTCACTGAAATTTGGGTTAAAATTTTTGAATTACTGATTTACAGTTTTATTCCAGTGGCTTCTGTTTATATCTTCGGAACATTGATGACTGCAAATGCGAATCTTCGGCAGTTGAATATTATTGCAATAATCGGAGTCGTTTTGAATGTCGTTTTGAATCTTTTATTGATACCAAGATACGAAGTCTACGGAGCGACTTTAGCAACTTTGATTACGCAGTCTTTGGTAGCAATTGCTCATATCGTTTGGTCGAGAAGTATTTTCAAATTGAAATTTTCAAAAATATTTTTCATCCGAATATTTAGTTTTGTCGGCTTAGCGGTCGGTTTTAATTATTTGGCGGTCAATCATTTTGGATTTGAGAATTGGGTAATTAATTTTGGATTTGCGACGCTCTTGACGGTTTTGTCTGCGTTTGGGACGAAGTTGATTGATTTGAAAGCGTTTGTGGAGATGTTGAAAAGTCGAGAGTGAAAATAATTGAGCGTATTTAGGTAAGAGTTGAGAGTGACGTAATATATTTAAAACGGCAACCAGCACTTCACCTTCCTTTTATAATCCAAATAATCTTCCCCAAAACGTTTTTCCAAATCTTCCTCTTCTGCTGGACGAACGAAATAATGCCAAAGAACGGCTCCAACCAAAGCATAAACGATAACTGCCAACGCTCCAAAATATAAACCAATACTAATTCCTTGACCGATTCCGGCAACTGCCATCGGATTACGAACCAAACGATAAGGCCCTTTGATAACTAATTTACTTGGACAATCAGTTGGTAATGGCGTTCCTTGTCCGATGACGCTCATCGTGATTCCACTCCACAAACCTAAAACGCTAAAAATTGCGAAAGCTACAATTCCTAAATTAGGTAGAGGCGAAAACGTTAAAAGTGCCGAACCTCCAACGATATACATCACTAAATCTGGTAAAAGGAAAAGGAAGACAATCCAAAATAAAGCCGTTTGAATTAAGGTTTTCGATACGTTCCAAAGCCAGCTTTCAGAAGTTGCTGTTTTAAAATATTTTTGAAAGTCCATTATTTTATTTTTAGATATAAGGTGTTTTTACGTGAATATTTTAGCTTTTACAACGAGGAAACCTATTCGCTATTAGTCTATAAAGTTACAAAGAAACAAATCAGAACATAGTCCATTACTACAAACAAATAAATTTTCCTACTTTTGCAGCGTAGTTTTCCTCACCACGGAGAATACAAACGAAGTTTTAAAATCAGTAGTTTATAGTCTGTTATAAAATAAATTTTCCAAACTATAAATCTACTAAAAGGAAGACAGGAAAAGGAAAAGTGTGTTGTATTCTTTCTAACTGTTTGGTTCTAACGAGCCAGACCTATATCTAATTTGTACTAATGAACCAACATAAGGACGATAACTTACTCGAAGTCATACGATTGTTATTTAGATGGCGAAAGCATTTGATTATTACGGTTATGATTGCTGCTATTGGAAGTGTAATTATATCATTAATATTACCTGTTTACTACGAAGCGACAACGACGCTTTTACCTGTAAACCCATTATTGAAATCCCCGAATCACGTTTATGGAACTTCTACGGAAAATCCTGAACCTTATGGCACAGAAGAGGATTTGGATAGAATGCTTGCGATTGCGGAATCAAAGAGTCTGACGGATTATTTAATCAAAGAATTTGATTTATATAATCATTATGAAATTGATTCTACGGAAGAAAAAGCTCCATACAAGATTAAGAAAAAACTATTCAAACTCTACAATGCTCAAAAAAATGCGTTTGGACAAATCGAAATTTCTGTAGAAGACAAGGATAAAAATTTGGCAAGAGATATGGCAAATGCAATCCGTGTCAAAATGGATTATATCGACCAACAATTGATGAAAGAAAATCAACATTCAACTGTTTTGATGTATCAAAATGAACTGAATGGAAAGGATGCTTATTTGAAAATAATGAAAGATAGTCTTTCCGGTTTTCGTCAACAATATGGTATTTATGATATTAAGGCACAAGGGGAATTCGTATCTCAAACAATTCCAAAAATTCAAGCTGAATTATCTGGTGTTCGAGCAAGTTTAAAATATTATCGAAGTATTGGAATGAAAGATTCTGTTCGTTCTGTCGAAGGAAGAGAACGAGATTTAGCGGGTAAATTAGCCGCTTTCTCGGGTTCTGGCGATGGTTTTAATTTGAGCACTTTCAACGAAGGACGTGAAAAAATCTTGTTCCTTGAGCAATTTTTAGAATCTTACTCAGAAGAAATGGCGGAGCAACGAGAGATTTATCGTCGTTACAAATCAGTTGCAGAAGCTAATATTCCATCTATTTATACCGTCGAGGCTGCTTATACACCGATTGTAAAGTCATATCCAGTTCGCTGGTTGATTGTCATTGGATCTATGTTTATAGCCTTCATTTTGGCAATTATGTCCATTCTAATTCTCGATCGCTACCGAGATGTAGCGTGGAATGAAATCCTTTCTGATTAATTATTAAATGTTAAATATTAAGTATTAATTCATCACGGATTAATACTTAATATTCAATGATTAATATTTCCTT
>CAWVWD010000481.1:0-3941 GCA_963933585.1 uncultured Saprospiraceae bacterium | reverse complement strand
CGACAAATTTTGATATAAAATCTAATCGACACTATTAACTTGACTTACTACTTAGTGATGGTGTGCAATTTAAAATAATTGATTTGAATATTGATTTGCAAGAATAATACGTCGATACAACGACACATTTAAATCATCAAACATAAATATCAAAAAACGTTAAATCTTATAATTTTATGAATTGCGACCACCACAATCTATAAGATTTCATATTTTTGAAAATATTTTCTAAGAAAAATAAAAAATATGAAATCGGTATTGACAATCATTTTAGCTTTTTGTTTAAATATGACTTTATTCGCCCAAGCACCGGGCGATACAGTTATGGTAGAAACGTTCAATTATACCCAGACTTATGGGATTAATCAATGGTCGGGAGGGATTCGAGATTCCGTGATTACTTTTCCGAATGATTCAAATATTTCTTACGAGAAAATTTTGATGTTATATAATATGCGTTGTAAAGACGGAAATATTTCGACTGGTGCTCAGCGAGATTTAGGTTGTGGTGAATGGGATATTTCGTGTAATACTTATATCCATGATTCTACCAAAGTAGATTCTTCAACATCGACAACAAGTTCCCATTCTATTTCTAACTTTTCGGGAACAGTTTTCGATTATTCGATATTGCCAACCAATAATTATTATCGGAGTTTGCAGCCAAATGTTGCGATTGTAAATATTGTATCTGAAATACAATCAACCGTTGGAAGTGGTGCAACCGTAATTGCTCATGCGATTCCAACTACTGGTTATAATGGAAAATCACAATACCTTTTCACCGCAACGGAATTATCTGCAGCGGGTGTAACTAGTGGAAATTTAGATGGTTTGATGTTGAATATAACCGGTGGAAATGAAAATGCAGACTTTTTGCGCATTCGTATAAAGGCCACAGTGAAAACGGCTTTGGATGGTGGAAATCCTGATTTGACTGGCTTCACAGAAGTGTACTTCCATAATTCGGCATTGACTACTGGAATGACTCGTTTGCAATTCGCGAATGTTTTTAATTGGGATGGAACATCGAATGTCTTAGTAGAGTTCTCATTTACCAATCAAAATAGCGGAAGTTCGGTGAATTTTGCCGGTGATAATACTGGAAATGATTATGGAACTTATACGACGAACGATAGAACGCATTATTTTAATGGTAACAATTATATTAAAACGGATAGTTATAATGGCATCGGTGGAGGTGGAAATCGAACGATGGAAACTTGGATTAATTCTTCAGTAGTGGATAAGGAAATGATTAGTTGGGGAATTAATTCAGCGACGGAAAAATGGAGTTTTAGGATTAATGGAGATGGAACGATTCGAGCAGAAGTGAATGGTGGTTATATTTACGGAACGACGAATGTTGATGATGGACAATGGCATCATGTGGCTTGTGTGCTTTCTGGTGGAAATATTGCGAATGCAGAATTATATGTGGATGGCGTTTTGGAAACAGTTGGAGCGAGTCAACCGCAAACGGTGAATACCAATACAACCACAAGTTTGACGATTGGATACGGACGAAATAATACTTATTTTGATGGATTAATGGATGAGGTTAGAATTTGGAATGCAGCACTTTCTGCGGCAACAATTCAGTCTTGGATGCACCGAACGGTCAATGCGACACATCCGGATTACACAGATTTGGATGTATATTATCCATTGAATGAAGGAAGTGGTTCCATTATTTCAGATTTGAGTCCAAACGGAAATAATGGAACAATTCAAAATGGTGAAGTTTGGAAGTCGGTTCGTGGGGTGGATATTTTCAAAGGTTTTGTGAATACACAAGAACGACCAACTTTGACCTTTTTGCAAGGAACTTATAATTTGAATATTACAACGGATACATTTTATTCGGCTATCGAAAATACGCCAAATATGGTGAATGAATATCAAGTTTTTCCAAAATATGGTGAATTGAGACACGATAGTATCGGTTCAATTTCAGCGACTAATTATTGGGATGCGAATGGGTATGAATATTATTACGATGAAAATGGTACTCTATTCGATTCGATTTTAATCACCATCAATGGAACGATAACACCAACGACTTTATCGTATCAATTGCGTTATCCGATGAAGTTTGAAATCATGTCCTTTGTGACACCTTATGGAATTAATTTGGATTTAGGACCGAACGGAAAAACATGGACTTTTGACGTAACGGATTATGCTCCGATTTTGAAAGGAAACCGAAGAATGACGCTTGAGCGAGGCGGACAATGGATGGAAGATATGGACATTCGATTTATGTATATCGTGGGAACGCCTCCGAGAGATATTTTGGATATTGAACAGTTATGGCGACCGGATAGCAAAAATTATACGTCGATTATGGCCGATAACAGTTTTGCACCGAAAGATGTCACGTTGGATGCTAATGGGAATTATTTCAAAGTTCGTTCTACAATTACTGGTCACGGACAACAAGGAGAATTTATTCCGCAAGCACATTATTTAAATGTGAATGGGGGAGCGGAAGAATTTGGCTGGCAAGTTTGGAAGGAATGTGCTGAAAATCCGATTTTTCCTCAAGGTGGAACTTGGATTTATAATAGAGCGGGTTGGTGTCCTGGAACACCTTCTGATTTGGAAGAAAGTGATTTGACGCCTTACGTCACCGCTGGTCAAACGACGACAATTGATTATGGTGTTTACGGAGGTTCTGGCGATACTCGATTTATTGCCAATCACCAACTGGTAACTTATGGTGCAGCAAATTTTACAAATGATGCTGCAATTTCTGATATTATTACGCCTTCTAATAAGGTCGAATATTCAAAAAGTGGTATTCTTTGTGGTCACCCGACGATTGTAATTCAGAATACTGGTTCTGCAAATTTGACAAATTTGACAATTGAATATTGGGTAAATAATGCAGCGACAAAGCAGACTTATAATTGGACAGGAAACTTGGCATTAATGGAAAGTGAGGAAGTTGTTTTGTCTGTTTCTAATGCTTTATGGACAGATATTTCTGGAACAGAAAATATATTTTATGCGGAAGCTTCTAATCCAAACGGAACAATGGATGAATATAGTTTCAATAATTTGGTTCGTTCTAATTTTAGTATTCCAGATATTTTACCATCTAATTTCATCGTTCGTTTCAAGACGAATACGCAAGGAGGAGAAAATAGAATTCTTTTATATGATGACGCTGGAACGCAATTGTTTTTACGTCAAGGAATGTTTGGAAACACAGTTTATAGAGATACCTTCAATCTAGCTCCCGGGTGTTATTCTTTAGTGATTCAAGATAATGATGATGATGGAATTGACTTTTGGGCGAATAATGATGGAGCGGGATATTGTAGAATATATAGAGTGGATATACCGATTGTGCTCGAAAATATTGAACCGGATTTTGGCGGCTCGATCACTTACAATTTTACAGTGGAATATCCTTTGGCGACAGAACCGATTGAAAATACTTTTGAAGTAAAAGTATTTCCAAATCCTACGAGTAATTATTTCGTGGTAGAAAGTGAGGCTATTCGAAATGCTCAAATTCAAGTTTTTAATGCTATCGGACAGCAAATACAATTACCAAGTTTTCCATCAACAAATCAAGTTTTATTTAAAACGCAAGATTTACCAAAAGGTATTTATTTTGTCAATATTAGAGTAGGAGAGGAGTTGATTACGAAAAGAGTTATTGTGGATTAATTGATTTTTTTAGCAGTAGAAAATCAAATAAGGACCGTCATACTGACCTTCGTCGGTATGATGGTCTTTATTTAATTTAGATGATGAATCTAAACAAACTAATTACTAAAATTCCGAATCCATTTCTTCCATTACCGCTTTTAATAAAGCGATAAAGTCATCATCCGTTTTATCAATACTTCTGCGAATCCAAAAGCCAGGAGCAACATCCGCTTCGTACCAATCATAACCATCTGCTTCCGCTGAATCGGCGTGAGTTC
>CAWVWD010000480.1:0-3954 GCA_963933585.1 uncultured Saprospiraceae bacterium | reverse complement strand
AAACCAATAGCATTGGGCAACGCCCGATGGATTATGTGTTGGGCAACGCCCGATAGATCATATTGGGCAACGCCCGATGAATCATATGGGGCAACGCCCGATGGATTATATATTGGGCAACATCAAATGAATAATGTTGGACAACATCCAACACCATCAATTAAAATAATTCGTATATTCGTTTCATTCATTATAAAACAAAACAACCCAACAATGCCTCAATCCTTATCCAAAGTCTACGTCCACATCGTATTCAGCACAAAGCATCGTCAAAATTTCATTGATAAAAATATCGAAGAGTCGCTATTTGCCTATTTAGGTCAAACCTGTAAAAATAAAAAATGCAATCCGATACAGGTCGGCGGATATCAAAACCATGTTCATATTTTATGCACTTTATCTCGTACAATAACACAAGCCAAATTATTAGAAGAACTCAAAAAACAATCTTCAAAATGGATGAAATTACAAGGTGATGCGTATAGAAACTTCTATTGGCAAGATGGTTATGGTATTTTTTCGGTAAATCATCGCAAAATTGAAACGGTCAAAATTTATATTATTAATCAAAGGGAACATCACGAGAACCGAGATTTTAAAACGGAATTTCGGTCGTTTTTGGAACATTATGAAATTGAATATGATGAACGTTATGTTTGGGATTGAATGTTTTGAATGTTGTCCAACATCATTCATTGGTTATCGTACACGAATTCATTGGTTATCGTACACGAATTCATTGGTTATCGTACACGAATTCATTGGGCGTTGCCCAATGCTATTGATTTAACCCCGTTGGGGTTTTGGTTAAACAAAAAAACGACTTTGGAAAATATCCAAAGTCGTTCAAAAAAAATTATCCAAAAAACTCCAACGGAGTTAAACCAATAGCATCGGGCAACGCTCGATAAATAATGTGTTCGGCAACACCGATGAATCACGTTTGATAACATCCGATGATATTATCTACATCGCCGCCATCTCCTTAAAAAACACCACAAACTCCTCAATCGTCATCGCACCTTTATCGCCATTCTCTTCCCCTTGCACCCGAACAGAAACCTTACCTTCCGCCGCTTCTTGCTCCCCGACGATAAGCATCAACGGAATACGTTTCACTTCTGCATCACGGATTTTACGACCGATTTTTTCGCTTCTGTCATCAATGAAACCACGAATATCGTGTGCGGCTAAAGCTGTTTCTACCTCTTTTGCATAATCTGAAAAGCGGTCAGAAATTGGCAAAATTGCATATTGTTCTGGTGTCAACCAAAGTGGGAATTTACCATTACAATGCTCAATCAAAACACCAATAAAACGTTCCATTGAACCGAAAGGTGCACGGTGAATCATCACCGGTCTGTGTGTCTGATTATCTGAACCGATATATTCCAACTCAAAACGTTCTGGTAAATTATAATCTACCTGAATTGTTCCTAATTGCCACGAACGACCCAAAGCATCCTTAATCATGAAGTCTAACTTTGGTCCATAAAATGCCGCTTCGCCGTATTCAGTTGTCGTTTTCATACCGACTTCTGTCGTCGCTTCGATGATGGCAGATTCTGCTTTTTCCCAGTTTTCGTCCGAACCGATATATTTGTCTTTATCGTTAGGATCACGCAAAGAAATTTGAGCGGTGTAATTATCATAACCCATTTTTTCCAAAATGAAAGTTGTCAAATCTAACACGTCCAAAAACTCTGCTTTCAATTGATCTGGCGTACAGAAAATATGTGCATCATCTTGCGTAAAACCACGAACACGCGTCAAACCGTGTAATTCACCACTTTGCTCATAACGGTAAACGGTTCCAAACTCTGCAAAACGAACTGGCAATTCTTTATAAGAACGAGGACGATGACCGTAAATTTCGCAATGATGCGGACAGTTCATCGGCTTCAATAAAAACTCTTCATCTTCTTTTGGCGTGCGAATCGGTTGGAAACTGTCGGCACCATATTTTTCATAATGACCAGAAGTGACATACAATTCTTTTTTGCCAATATGTGGGGTCATTACCGGCTGATAACCTCTTTTGACTTGCTCTTTTTTCAAGAAATCCTCTAAGCGAGAACGTAAAGCAGCACCTTTTGGCAACCAAATCGGTAAACCTGCACCCACTTTTTCAGAGAACATAAACAACTCTAATTCCTTTCCAAGTTTTCTGTGATCTCGTTTTTTTGCTTCCTCCAACATGAACAAATACTCTTTCAGTTCCTTCGCTTTCGGGAAGGCAACCGCAGTAATACGAGTCAATTGTTGGTTGTTTTCGTCACCTCTCCAATACACGCCGCCGACTTTCATCAGCTTCACTGATTTGATAACTTTTGTATTCGGGATATGTGGCCCTTTACATAAATCGGTAAAGTTTCCTTGTGTATAAAACGTGATGTCGCCATCATTCAAACCTTCCAAAAGTTCTAATTTGAAATCGTCGTTTTTCTCGGTGAAATAAGCAATCGCATCTGCTTTAGATACTTCTTTGCGAACAAATTCATTTTTCTGACGCGCTAATTCCAAGAATTTCGCTTCAATTTTGGCAAAATCTGTTTCGCTGACAGGTTTGTCACCGGTATCAATGTCATAATAAAAACCCGTTTCGATTGCCGGACCAATTCCAAATTTCACATTGCCATAACCATAAACTGCTTCCAAGGCTTCCGCCAAAAGATGAGCCGCAGAGTGCCAAAAGGTCTTTTTACCATCTTTGTCATTCCAGGTTAATAACTGTACGATTGAGTCTGTTGTAATTGCTCGGTTTGCATCCAAAGTTTCCCCATTGACTTTTCCAGCCAACACATTTCTTGCGAGTCCGCTACTAATAGACTCCGCAATTTGCATCGAAGTAATTCCACTTTCGTACTGACGAACGCTGCCGTCAGGTAATGTAATGTTAATCATCTGATTATCAATTATTTATTAAAAAATATCCCAACGATACGAGGGTTGAGATTATAAAGTAACGGCTGCTTTAGCTGCCGTCCCCAATATGCAGCAACGAAAGTAATTACTACGAAAAATGTGAAAATACGATTTTATGAATGTTAGGACAAATGTTTTTTGGAATGAGTTCCGAACGATTGAAAAAATATTGTTGCTGAATTATTAAAAAACTAGAAAATGAATTAGAAATATTTGTGAATATTCCAAAATGACATCTTATTTTAGATTTTCAGCCGGGACATATGCGTAAATTTTCTGGATACACTCTTGTTTAAACAAAAAAAATATGAAATCTATCACTCAAATCATAAGTTTTGCTGCATTATGTGGTTTATTAATTAGCTGTAATAAAGACGAACGACAAGCCAAAAATTCTATCGAAGGAATATGGGAAGTGACCGCTATTACTACAACAAAAGGACAAATAAATAATGCTTTTTTTGTAGAAACATCCACGGAAACAGAAACCGGTCAATTAGGAACTTTTGATTTTTTGGACGAAACGGTAAACTATAATTTCACTCGAATAGATACGACTTATAACGGAAGTTCAATCTGGTTTCTAAAGTCAGAAAAAATAAACGCTGGTTTTACGAGAGTCAATCAACATACACTGACATTAACAGATAATTTTATTTTTGATGTCACATTTGAAGACGATACAAAAAATGCAGAGAAAAACGCCAAAAAAATGACACTCACCAAAAATCTAATCCCGAATAATTCCATTTTGATTATGATATCTTTAGAAAAAATTGAATGATAATTATTCATAAAAAAAGTCTTGCTAAAATTATTTTAGCAAGACTTTTTTAGACTTTAGACGAAATATGAATTAAATATAAATATCAAAATCGCATTTCAGCAGGTAATTTTTTGTCTTTCTTCTTACTTAAATAATGACGCATTACCCCGCCACGAACATTATTCACATCATATTCGACCACAAAAGCATTTTCATCAATACTATCAATCGTACGATACATTTTACGAATATCAATTCGATTA
>CAWVWD010000479.1:0-3962 GCA_963933585.1 uncultured Saprospiraceae bacterium | reverse complement strand
TATCAAGGGATGAATGACATCAAGTATTTTATTTTCAATAAAATATCTAAATATTACTTTTTACTGTAGAATCAATTATTTTTACGAATTGAAAAAAATTATCTAATAAAATATTTAATCAACCAATATTTTGAAAGTTACAATTAATAATCAAATCATAAATTATGAAGTAAACGGAACTGGAAAACCTGTGCTTCTACTTCATGGCTGGGGATGTAATGTAGACATTTTCAAGCCACTTTTGCCATATTTCGAGGAACATTTCCAAACTTACAGAATAGATTTTCCAGGTTTTGGTAAAAGTCCTGAACCATTAAAAGCATGGAATAATGATGATTATGTAGTTTTAACTCGTCAATTCATTGACGCATTAAAAATTGAAAATCCTATCATTTTAGGACACTCTTTTGGTGGTAGAGTGGCGATTAAATTAGCGACCTTGATACCTATCCATAAATTAATACTTACAGGAAGTGCTGGAGTCAAACCAACTCGATATTTTTCTTATTACATCAAAATTTATTCCTATAAATTGCTCAAGCAAGTTATAAAAATTCCATTTTTGGGAAAGTTATTTCAACCTTTGCAGGAATCGTATATTCAGAATGTAGGTTCAAATGATTATCAACAAGCCTCTAATGTAATGCGTCACACACTTTCAAATGTCGTGAATACAGACTTGCAGAATATTATGCCAAATATTAATACGTCCACATTATTACTTTTTGGTGAGAATGATACCGCAACACCTCCAGAATATGGCAAAAAAATGGAAAAACTTATTCCTGATGCAGGTTTGGTTGTCGTAAAAAATGCTGGACATTATGTTTTTTTAGACCAAATGCAGCAATTTATCACTATCGTCGATGCGTTTTTGGCGAAGGATAAATAAGTTATAATCATTAATGAAAGTCATTAATATGAGAATATTATCTATTTTTATTTTAATACTATTTACAAGTTTTTTGGGAGTAGAGGAACAATTAATTGATGATAATGATTTATTATTAACCATAAAAGAATCTAAAGCAAAACATAATTTGTTAATCATATCGGGACCTTATGCGCCTAAAGTAAAAGAGATAGTGGACAATAAGACAACGGTTTGGTTTGCTGCAGATGAAGGGCAATTCGAAGTAATAGGAAATGAATTATCCAAGCAAAGTACTTTTGGTTATTTCCTAATAAAAGGATTAAAAGGTGCTGCAAATGCTAATGATGATTAAATTATCAGTTTCTTAGAATTATCTGAATATGTAAAAATTAATGTAGAACTGTATTCCAATAATTATCAAGAGCCAAGAATCATTAATTTTGCACCAATGCAATGACAAATTATCAATTAATATTAATGTATTGGGTTATTTAATATTATAATGCAATTGTAATACGAAATCAATTACCAATCAGCTCGATATTTCGGGACAAGACTAATTATCAAATGACAATAATTTACGCTTTATTAATATCAATTACCGCTTTCGTGTATTTTTACTTAAAAGCAATGAAAGCCTTGCAGATGTTGCAGTTGAATAGTTATCGTAATGAACGCTATACGAAATGGATGAGTGAAAATAAATCGAAAGTTTATTTTTTGAGCGATATTTTACCACTTTTTGGGTTGTTAGGTTTATTAATTAGTCCATTCGTAGCGGCAATAATTTCTATCGCTTTATTTATTTTGTTGATTCAGTTGCGACCAAAAACGAAAGAGAAAAAACCGTTAGCCGTAACGAATCGAGTGAAGCGATTGATACGAACAACTCTTGGTTTGGGCATCCTTTTATTGGCGATTCCTTATCTGCTTTTAAGTGAAGCGTGGTTTTTTTATTTCCTGATTTTGGCAGGTGTGATGATTTGTTTTAGAACTTATTTCGTGGTTTTATTAGCAAATGTAATTAACCGACCTTTCGAGAAAAGAATCAATGATCGCTTTGTAAATCAAGCAAAAGCTAAGATTGATGATTGTAAAAAGAATGGTTTAAAAGTTATCGGAATAACAGGAAGTTATGGAAAAACATCAACCAAATATTTTATTAATCAATTGCTATCGCATAAGTACAATACTTTAATGACTCCCGGAAGTTACAATACAAAAATCGGAGTGACATTGGTTGCAAATCGAGATTTATCGCTTTTACATGAAGTTTTTATTGCAGAAATGGGTGCGAAACAACCAAACGATATTAAAGAGTTAGGTGAATTAGCTCAACATGAAATTGCGATTTTAACGGCAATTGGTCCACAGCATTTAGAAACATTTGGAAGTATCGATAATGTCCGGAAAACGAAATATGAATTGATTGATACTTTATCGGATGATGGCGTTGCCTTTTTTAATTATGACAATGAAATCGTGCGAGATTGTGCACGAGTAACGAAAAAACGAAATTTTACTTATTCTGCAAAAGATAAAAATGCGGATTATTATGTCTCCGACTTAACGATTTCTGCACGAGGAAGTAAATTCACGATAAATACGCCAAACGGTTCAAAAATTGCTATTGAAACTAAACTTTTGGGTGAATTAAATATTTTGAATTTGGTTGCAGCCGTTGCCGTTGCCGATGAATTAGACGTACCACATCAGCAAATGTCTGGTGTCGCACGAACTTTAAAAACAGCGGAGCATCGTTTGGAAATCAAAAAAACAGCAGCAGGAATTACGATTATTGATGATGCTTTCAATTCTAATCCTGTCGGTTCAAAAGCTGCCGTTGAGATTCTGAATATGATGGAGGGAAATACAAAATTCTTGATTACGCCAGGAATGGTGGAACTTGGAGACGAAGAATATAACTTGAATTATCAATTTGGAAAGTACGCTGCAGAAAATTGCGATTATATTATTTTGGTTGGTAAAAAGCAAACGGAACCAATCCAAAAAGCTTTGGCAGATGTCAATTTTCCACCAGATAAACTTTTTGTAGCAAAAGACTTCTTCGAAGGAAACGCACATTTTCAAACATTGGCGAAAGCCGGAGATGTGGTATTGTACGAAAATGATTTGCCGGATACTTATAATGAATAAAAAGATGTAAAGGTATTTTGGTTTAAAGCTTTGTAGGTCTTGCGGAATCGTTTGCCTGTGAACCTTTAAACCTTTAAATAGCGACACTTCAAACCTTTAATAAAAATGAAAACACGACCTTCAAATATATCACTTCGATTTTTGGCAGAACCAACGGATGTAAATTTCGGTGGAAAAGTTCATGGTGGAACCGTGATGAAATGGATTGATCAAGCGGCTTATACTTGTGCGACGGCTTGGAGTGGAAAGTATTGCGTAACCGTTTATGTCGGGGGCATTCGATTTTTGAAACCGATTCAGATTGGACATTTGGTGGAAGTAAATGCGAAAGTTATTTACACCGGAAAATCAAGTTTGCATATCATGGTGGATTTGTATTCGGGAAGTCCGAGGGAAATGAATCGTCAGAAAACCACGAATTGTATCATTATTTTTGTTGCGGTAGATGAAGATGGAAAATCGACACCTGTTCCAAATTGGCAAGCAGAAACGGAAGAGGAGAAAAAGTTAGAGCATTACGCTCAAGTTTTGATGGAAAAGCGAAAAGGCATTCACGAAGAACACGCTAATATTTTTGGGGAAGAGTAGTCATTAAGCCGTGTCGGTTTTTAAAACCGACACGGTTTCTAACGATATTTTACAGATTGTTCAAACCTTCTTTATAAGTCGCTAGGCAACGTTCCCGAGCAAATTTATGCTCAACCATTGGTTCGGGATAGCGAGATGTTTCGAATTCAGGAATCCATTTTCTAATATAAGTAAAATCCTTATCGAACTTTTTTTGTTGTGAAGTTGGATTGAAAATACGAAAATATGGTGCGGCATCTGTGCCACATCCAGCTGCCCATTGCCAACCGCCGTTATTACTTGCTAAGTCAAAATCTAATAGTTTTTCTGCGAAATACGCTTCACCTAATCGCCAATCGATTAA
>CAWVWD010000478.1:0-3963 GCA_963933585.1 uncultured Saprospiraceae bacterium | reverse complement strand
CGCATAATTCGTATTATCTGATTGATTGACACCACAATATTCCGGTAAGATTTTTAAATTATTCTCATAAAAAAAGCGGTTTGGAAAATCCATAATATCATCGTGCATTCTGCCTTGATGCGACAACATATCAAACGCCCAATTCCAACCTTGATTTTTACATCTTAAAAATAATCGTTCAAACAAAGAATCTCGCATATCGTGTAAACCGATAGCTTTCAAATCGGCATCTTTTATCGCTGAAAATTGCTTTTCTTGTTGAACAACGGCAGGTAATTGTTTGTGGTCACCAATCAAAATAAAACGTTCAAACTGCGGCAATAAACCAATCAACATTGGTTCTAAAATCTGCGATGCTTCATCAATTATCACTCGACTAAATTGCTTTAACAATAACAATTCTTGCCGATTATGAATCGACGCAACCGTTGCTACAAAAATTCGATGACTGTGAATAATTCCTTTTAATTCATCCCGACGTTTTACCTTTTCGATTTTGGTATTAAATAAGGCATGATGCGACGCTTCAGAAGCCGAATATTGATTTCCTATTCTAATATAATTTGCTTTGGCTTCCTCGCTTACACTTTCTATCGCTTCACAAATTTCATCAACCGCACGATTTGTATAAGCCAAAAGCAAAATATCTTCGTTTGTATGGTGGTATAAATATTCAACCATCGTTCGCAACATTACCGAAGTTTTTCCAGTTCCAGGAGGTCCCCAAAGCAAGAAATATTCTGGAGCAATTAAGGCTTTTGTTAAAACCCTTTTTTGCTCTTTTGTCATATTCTTAGTACCGTTTAATTGCGTTATTTTTTGTTCAAAATCACTTAAATCTCCCGTATTTTCTTTTGGTGGACGATTCGCAAAAACCAACATTTTTTTGGACATTTCAAACTGCAAAAAAGCGAATAATGCTCGATACATGGCATTGTAACTATGATCCATTTGGTCGTGTTCCAAAACCCATTTTTGAGTTTTATCTTCAAATATTTCATTGTTAAATTGCTTAAATCGCAACTTCACCCCAACATAATATTTATCCACTGAAATCACCGAACATTTAAAAATCTGACTACTCAAAGCCGTTTCCCCCTTTTCGGGAGCATTGGCAGGATACAAGATTGCGATATCGCCGACACGGAAATTTGCTAAGTCATTCGTACTTTCGCTCCGTTCAAAAAGTACAATCGGGGCATCGTGACTTGCTCGGTTTTCTTGAACCGTCAAATGTGATAAAATATCGAAACTTTCGTTTTTTTCTTCATAAGGATTTAGCCAAAGTGAAGCCAAACCATTGACTTGTTCATTACCTTGAATTCCCATTTTTGAAAGCTGATGTTCTCGAGCAATGAAACTACAAAAGGACAAAAAGTAATTCCGTTCTAAAGTCGTGATACTATTGATAACTTTAGAAAAATATTGAATATTTTTTCCGTTAAAACCTCGGATTTTTGGATAACGTTCTGGCCGAATCCTATCTAAAACGGTAAAGTCTTTATCTTCTTTTTGGTGTAAATTCACCAACATCTGTTCTAACGTAATGATTTGATTACGCACAGATAAGGCTTCATTTTGTTTTGTTTTTAAAACCGGTGCGAATCGTAAATTATCGATTGCATTTTTAGAATATAAAATATAATTTCGAGGATCTCTTTGTTGATAAACGGACTTCACCATCAAGTCATAAAGCAAGGCTTGCACATAGTGAGAATCGCTAATTCCGTACTGATTCGCCATATAAGCCGAACCCGATTTCAACTCGACAATCGCAGAGTTTTGTTCTGATTCTGGGTTTTGATACCACACATCTAAACGTCCTTGAATACCATAATCTTCTGAGAAAAAAGAAGGTTCTAAATAACAATTCGCAGGGTTAATATCATTTTCCTCAAAGCCAACTTTTACCATTTGCCGCAAGTTCCAAAAGTGCTTTTTTGACTTACTCATTATCTCCCGAACTTCCGCATCATCGAACATCGTAAAAGTCAATGGGTTCGCTTTGAAAACTTTTGGGAAAGACTCGTTAAAAGAAATTTCATCGTCGTTCATCAAATCATCCAAAAAGTGATTCGCGATATTTCCAACGACTAACGGTTGCGATTTTTCAAACGGTAAAAACTTTTTTACTAAATATAAAATGGACTCGGTCGGATTATTAAAACAACCAGCAATTGCCGAAACATCAATCAAATAATCCGGTTCGATAATAAATATTTTTGGATAATAAATTCCGTGTTCATCCACCGAAATATCCAATAAGTTAAGTGTCGTATAATTACTCCAAATCTGCTTTAAAAGTGTAATTGTACTGTGAAATTGTTCATTAATCGCCGTTTCATCATATCGAACCTTGATTGCACCTTGAGGCTGTGTTTCGTCATAACAAATCAACAAACGTTCTTTCTCTCGAATTTCACTCACTACAACTCTTGCTTTCGCAATCGTAGATTTTACTTCAATCGGCGATTTATCATAAAAGTTTTCGGTCGGAATTATCGCTTGTAAATCTTCTGGAATTTCAATTCCACAAATCTCCTCAATAACTTTACACATGGACGAAAACCCTAATAAATATAAATTATCTTTAATTGGCTTACTTTGATAAATTACATTTCGGCCAGCTTTTCGAAATTCGTGTAATTGCCATTCCGTCTCGCTCGAAACGTTGTACTTGTGAAAAACATAGGAAACTTTCGAAAATATCGTCGTGAATTGAATTTTCTCAATTTTGGTCAAACCAATGAAAAAACGGTTCACCGTTCGATATAAAATACTGAACTGCAATTCCTTTTCTTCTATCTTATTTAACTTTCGTAACTCTTTATAAAAAACGTCGCCTAATTGTGTAAAATCTATCATGATTTTTATTGTTCCTTTTTTTTCAAAATTACACTAATTGATTAAATATCTGACAATTTCTTAAGGAATCATTTTCTATAAAATTTCATCTAAGAAATAGAAATTAAATAAATGTCCTATTTCTCGAGAGCTTATTTTTTTATTAGTTTTTTATTCGCTTTCGTTTCAGAAGTAGACGATTGATTTACCCGAATAATAAGATGATATTTTCTAAATCTGTACAAAGAATAGCAGCCAGTTTTAATTTCCTCTTTGAATCTTTTATAATAACCTCATAAATCAAAACATGTAATCTATTCCGTTAATAACAAACAAAAAGAGTAAATACCGCAAAAAACCTATCCAAAACATACTTTTACCATCACCCAAAAAGCAGCAATAAAGTTCAAACGATATAGAAAATTAGCTTTCTGAATAGTGAAATATTTAATGCGTTTGCGCTTATTTCGTTTAAAAATCAAACTTAATAGATTATTTTGTTTTGCAGTAAATTGCGATTTAACAAAATAATATTCGTTCAAGGAACTACCTTCCTCTTTTATTTAATAAAAAAAGTAAACCGCCCCCCTAACGCAGTAGTCATAAATTAAGGCTTGATTACTTTTTTTTACAATTAAAGTCAATAATCCTAACCAAGAACCATAATCACAGTTTGATATACTTTACTTAAATTTCACATAAACTACTGCTTTTTTTAGGAGATGACTACTTTGAGGAACGAACTATCACTCTAGATATCACTTCGGATTAAAGGGCTAAAAACAAATAATATACCGACCATAACACATTTCACTTGATAGATTATTTGCTTTTACTTTATTAATCCGAATATTTATTGGCATGCATAATCTCTACTCCGTAGCATAATTCATTTTTATAAAAAGAAGTATTTGAATTCTAATTTTTGCTCAAATAGACTTTTAATGTAAAAAAATGGATAAATACCTTGTTATTACGGCAAGAAAATTTTTTTTCTATTTTTTTTTCATTTAAATAATTTTTTTTGGCTATTTTTGCGTACAATAGTTTAATAACCCACTAAAAGTCAATTTTTTTTACATTGTTAGAAAAACATAGCAAAATTCATCTTTAAAATAA
>CAWVWD010000477.1:0-3970 GCA_963933585.1 uncultured Saprospiraceae bacterium | reverse complement strand
AGAATAATTTTTATAAGATTGTGCTGTCGTATTTATATAAGATATTACCAATAAATATATTACGACACGATTTTAAATACTATTAACTATTTATATGAATAATAAAATTTTATTGCTCATTTTGATTATTGGAATACTTGGCTTGTCGGGAAGTGAAAAGAAAGTGAACGATTTGCTGGAAACTGTCGTGATTGATGCTGGACATGGCGGCAAAGATGGTGGCTGTGGTGGTGCGATGAATTCGAAGGAAAAGTATGTAACATTGGCTGTTGCATTGAAACTTGGGGAGAAAATAAAAGCGAATTATCCGAATGTTCGAGTAGTTTATACCCGAAAAAAAGATGTATTCGTGGAACTATACAAACGAGCAGAAATCGCTAATATTCATAAAGCGGACTTGTTTATTTCGATTCATTGTAATGCTGCGATAAGAAATAAAGAACAAGCTTGGGGTTCAGAAACGTATGTGTTGGGTTTGCATCGTGCAGATGATAATCTGGACGTGATGAAGCGGGAGAATAATGTGATTTTATTGGAGAAAGATTATGAGGAAAATTATGATTATAATCCTTATTCATCGGAAAATCATATTATTAATTCGTTAATACAAAATAAATATTTAGAACAAAGTATTAAGTTTGCAACGAAGATTGAGCGAGAATTGGTTTTATCGAAGCGAAAAAGTAGAGGCGTGAAGCAGGCTGGATTCGCAGTACTTCGAGGCGCAGCGATGCCGGCGGTTCTGGTAGAAAGTGGTTTTTTGACGAGTAGTAAGGAGGAGAAATTTTTAGTCTCAAAAGAAGGTCAGGAAGTGATTGCAGAAGCAATATTTAAAGCATTTAGAGCCTATAAAAAAGAATTAGAAGGCGAATTCACTACTGAATTTTTCAACCTCTCAGTGCCTTCGATTCCTCAAAAAGTATCCGTCAATGATAAAAAATCGACTAAACCTGGACAACTTCCAGTACCTCTTACTTCTACAATATCGGAGGATAAACATGTTGTAGACGCTAAGAGTGTTCGTCTTTTTGAATTTAAAGTACAGTTGGCTGCAATATCTAATGTAGAAAATTCTAACTTAGCGGCTTTGATTGAAGCTAGTAAAGTGAATATTGTTGAAGAAAATGGTGTCAAGAAAGTAGTTTCAAGAGGTTTCAAAACTTATAAAGAAGCTGTAATTGCAAAACAAACTTGGGTGGAAGCTGGTTTTAAGGACGCTTTTATCATAGTTTATAAAAATGGCATTCGAATAACAATGGCGGATTATAAAGCAGCAAAATAAATAGTTGGTCGTATTTAGTCGATAGCTGGTAGTTATAAAACTCGACGATACAAAACCTGTAAATCTTTATATCAAATTACCTTTATACCTATAAAAAAATATCAAAAAAATTGAATAATAAAACGATTCAAAGAATAATTAGTGGAATCTTGGTTGTTGGACTTTTGGGATGGTTGGGCTATTCCTTATTTCTAAAGCCAAAACCTGGTATGAATATCGTCATTGAGTCAAAATTTGTCGCAGGTTTAGAACCTGACAACCTGGTGATTGCAAACGGTTTGGAAGTCGGAAGAGTGAAATCAATGCAATTGAAACAAGATTTTTCAGGTAAGGTGATTGTTAATATTCTAATTAAGGATGAGAATTTAAGGATTTCCAAAGACGGCGTAAAAGCAGTTATTACGGATGCAGATTTGATGGGAACGAAGCAATTAGACTTAGTTTTCTCAAGTGGCGAGTGTACGAATTGTTTGGTTAATAATGATACGATTTACAGTGAGTTAGGTTCTTATTTCGATACAGAAATCAATGAATTAGAGCCAATGATGAAATTGATTGAAGATACTTATTCGACTTTAGATACCGCTGTAAAAAGTTGGCGACAGCAGAATCTTGGTGATTATAACACGAAAGCAAGAGAGGCAGAAAGAGATATTAAAGAAATGATTGCTAATTTCAATTCTGCAATGAATGATGGAACGGAATTGATGAAAAAGACAACGACTTCATTTGAACGAATTTCGAAAGATGCGGAAGTGATTATGGCAAATTTTGAGGAAGAAAGTCTGAAAGAAATTAAAGATAATGTCGCAGCGATTCAAGTAAATATTGATAAGGCAGATTTCGATAAAACGGCAAAAAGTGTCGAAAATACAATGTCTAAATGGAATGCAACATTAGAAAGTATTACACAAACAAAGGAACTTTATACAGCGGTAGTGAAAAAATTAGAAGCTGGTTCGACGGGAAGTTTAGCACAAGTTCTCAATGATCCTCGTTTTCAATCTACGACGGATACGAGTAGTCTAACAATAGCAGATTACGCAAAACTGCTGGAGGATATTCGATTATATCCTGAGAAATATACGTATTTTTTAGGGAGATAAATACATATGAATGTATGTGTTAGTACATATAAAAGGAATTAATTAAGGTTCTTTTTGTAAGAAAAATGCAAAATAACAGTTGATAATTTATCATTATTTAATTATCAAATTTTTATAATCTAAAAAACGAAAGTTTTGGAAATTTCAAGAACGCTGAGAGTTGGTGCTCTCGCAATTATTTCGATTGGTATTTTAATTTGGGGTTACACCTATTTAAAAGGTAAAAATATATTTGCAAATTCGACTCAGATTTATGCAGAATATGTAAATGTAGATGGTTTATCGCCGTCTGCTCCTGTAAAAGTGAACGGATTCAAAATTGGAATCGTAAGTAGTGTTTACTTAAAGGAAGATTATTCTGGCAAAATCGTGGTGGTTTTGGATATTACAGAGTCATTGAATATTTCGAAAAAAGGAGCCGTTGCTCGAATCGAAAGTTCAAGTATTATGGGCGGAAAACAAGTCATTTTGGACTTCCCAAAAGGTATTTGTGATGGGAGTAACTGCTTAGAAAGTGGCGATACGATTAGAGGAGAAACGCTTTCTCTGTTAGGTTCGATGACTTCAGATTTAGATCCATATTTGGATAAAGCAGAACGCAGTTTCGAAGCGATTGATTCTATGCTAACGAGCTGGGGAACAGATGCTGGTTCGGAAGATGGTGTCGGAAAAGCATTGAATGATATTCAAGCGATTTTGTCAAACTTAAACTCAACTTCTCGTAGTTTGAAAACTTTAATCGGTGGGGCGTCCAGTCGAATTGATGGTGTTTTAGCGAATTTGGAGATGGTTTCTTCGAATCTAAGTGAAAGCAATGCAGAAATTAAAAGTACGTTGCAAAATACCTCAAGATTGACACAGAATCTAAGCGAAATCGATATCAATGGAACATTGACAGGAGCAGATAAAGCGATTGTTGATTTACAGCAAACATTGGCTAGCGTCGATGTTGCAGTGAAAGAATTGAATGGCGTTTTAGTGAGTGCAAATAGTGGTGACGGAACGCTCGGATTATTATTACAAGATGGGAATTTATATAAAGACCTTGATGCAACGATGAAAAATTTAGACTTACTTCTGGAAGATGTACGTAAAAATCCAGCTCGTTATACGAGGGTTTTGAGTAAGAAACGGAAACCTTATGAAGAGAAGAAATAATTTTGATTGATGATGGATAATTTCGCTCTGATGTGAAATAATGAAAGGCTTACAAAACTTTGTTTTGTAAGCCTTTTTTACGTTTTACAAAAATAAAAAAAAGACCGTCATACCGACCTTCGTCGGTACAACGGAAGTATTTAAACTTTCACACTCTGCTCATGCCAAATCACATTATCAGGATCGTATTTTTTCTTGATTTCTTGTAAGCGAGTATAATTATCTCGATAGTAAGCATATCCACAGTCTTCAAAATTAATATCTGGATAATTTCGATAATGTCGGTCGATTCCATTATCCGCGAAAGTCTGCTGAATATCTTGGAAAGCAGTTATTAATCGAGCCTCTTGTGACTGTTTATCGTAATAAGCTTGTAACTCGCCTAAGTATGGAAACGAACGATGCGGATAACATGAATTTCCTT
>CAWVWD010000476.1:0-3978 GCA_963933585.1 uncultured Saprospiraceae bacterium | reverse complement strand
GTTTTATGAAATTCATTTTCCGACCTTTTCCGTCATTCCCAATCCCGAGTCCTTGGGAGGAATCTCCTTCTGGCAACCACCGAGGTTTCGGGACAGGCGGCACAAAACTCGATAAAGCCACACCTTAAATTAGTGGCTTTATCCAAATTGAGTCTTTATATCTTGGGAGATTCCCAATCAAGTTGGGAATGACGGGCTTTTTTTTAGTTTTTAGATTGGAGGCATTTTATGCTTATGCGTTCTTTGCGAAACCTTTGCTCCGATGAAAAATCGGAGTAAACTGCCTTTGCTGTTAAATCTTTTATCGTAATGACGATTGGCAAAGGCAGTGCCGTTTGCCCTACGTTAGAATTAAATACAAAATCTGTACAAAAACAATTTTGGAAATTAGGGAAACGGGAAACATTAAGGCGTAGCCGATATTTGGTAATTGATTGTCTGCCTTTTGCACGGCAAAATCCAAAATTGCGGGTTGATTCGCCACCATTCCTGTTAAGAAAGTGAATGGGATTTTTAGTATTTTGTAGCCGATTAATATCGTTGAAAATGCAGTAACCAAACTAATTGTCATTCCTGCGAGAAAAATCAACCCTGCACCACCGCCTATGACTGTCGAAACAAAAGTGTGTCCAGAACGAATGCCTATTGCGGAAAGCAATAGAATTAAACCGAACTGCCGAAGCGTTAAATTTGCACTGTACGGCAACGTCCAAACTACGGGCCCAGTTCTTCGCAAAGCACCTAATATCAAAGCGACAATCAAAGGACCTCCTGCAAAACCAAGTTTAAACTCGATTCCTCCGGGCAGTTCAAATGTGATCATTCCTAATAATAAACCTAATGCCATTCCGAAACCGAAGGAGAATAAATTGATTTGTCCTAAGGCTTGATAGGAATCGCCAAAAAGTTTGATTAATTCAGAAATATCTTTTTTTCGAGCGACGAAACGAACTCGGTCCCCTAACTCAAAAACGGTATTTCCATTCACCAGAACATCGATATCGCCACGACGCAAACGCGTGACAATAGTGGCATATTTTTCACTCAAATTCAAGGATGCCAACGATTGTCCCGAAACATTTGGGTTAGAGACAAAAATCCGTCTAACTTCATATTCTGATTCATCGAAATCTACATTATTTTCTGCCGCTTCGCCCAACTGACCAATTACTTTATTTAATTCCTCTTGACTTCCCGTAACCAAAATCAAATCGCCAAGTTCCAAAATCGTATCTCGATTACTTAAAAAGACTTTTTCATTTCGTTTTAATCGACCAAAAACGACCGTCCACTCATTTTCTCGAAGCAAGTCTCTTAACGAGTATTGCGTAATTTTTTCATTCGTTATCACAATCGTTTTCGTAAAAATTTCTTCTGCAATCGGATATTCGTCTTTCAAATCGAACGCCTCTTTTTTGTAATCAATTTTTAACCATTTTTGCAAAGTCGCAATTGCGATAAGCGACGACAAAACACCCATCGGATAACAAATCGAATAGCCAACAACCGAATTTTCCATCATCCAATTCAACTTTACCTCCTCTCCTATTCTACCCGAAAAAGTATCTAAAATACCCGCTAGAGCTGCTGTATTTGTAGAGCTTCCTGCAAAAATTCCCGTCGTCACACTTGCATCAAAATCAAATAAATAATGCAAACCCAACGTCAAAGCACTCGAAAAAATCAGCATTGCAAAGACGAAATAAAAATCTCGAAAACCACGCCTCTTAAAGGTTGCGAAAAAACTCGCTCCACTACTCAAACCGATGGTATAAACAAAAATCGATAGACCTAAAGTCAAAATTATATTCGGCAACTGCAAGGATTTATCTAATGAGCCAAATAACAGACCCACAAATAAAACTGCTGCAACGCCCAATCCACTACCTTTTATTTTGATTTGGCCAACGCCATAACCAATTGCCGCAACAAGAAATAAAAGCAATAAGGGATTTTCTACTAATGTTGTAATCATTTTATTTTGATAATTGATGATAAACTTATCCTAATCTTACCCGAAACCTCGGAAAAAAATCGAGAGGACTGTTGATTAGGATTGTATCCACAATATCAATCAACAGTACGTTATCATTTTAATTTGAAAATCAATTCTAAGTGTAATTTTCATAATTTGGTTATTGCCACAAAGGTAAACATCTATTTTTAAGGACATAAGTATTTACCAATTTTGCATTTGAAATTGAATTTACATTTGAATTTTAAAACGATTTGAGTTTGTTATAAAACGATTGTAATCAAAAACCAACTTTTTCCGTCATTTCGACCCAGAGAATTCAGGAGAATCTCCTTCTGGCAACAGAACTCAACCCAAAAAAAGCTATACCTCCGTTAAGGCAATCACAAAAAACAGACTCGATTTTCCGAATCCTAATATTGAATCAAAAAAGTTCAGAGAACCGAATCCGTTTGTAGCGTTTCAATATAAAACGTACATCAAGCTTCGGCGCACCGAAACCATTTTTTCTTGCGATTCTCATAAATAAGTAGGTAGGCACAAATAATCGACACTTTTAAGTTTGTCTTTTTCCGTTATTTTTTTCTCAAAAAACACTTCAATAGAGGGACTATTCAACTATTTTTTGAGAAAATTTAACAAAAAAATATTTCCTAAAAAATGACGATTATTCATACCTACTTACTTAATTTGTCTGCCGTATATATGAGCAAATTTTAAATTATAACTTTCTCCAAATTAAGTCTTTATTAGTTGAGAGATTCCGACCTTCGTAGAAGTGACAAGGAAGGTTTGACCTTTAGATTCCCAATTAAGTTAAGAATGAGGGTCTTTATTCAAAAAACCTTAACGGAATAAACTGCTGTCATTTTGACAGTTTTTGAGGTTTATTCCGTAATTTTGCGGACTTTTAAAGAACAACCATTGTAAACACAGTGATTTTTTATTCGATCACTAATCATATAAAAATTTAGAAAATGTTATACAACGATAATCCGACGATTTTAGACTTGAAGCATGGTGAGAAAAACATGGATGAAGCAAAGCAAGGCGAGACGTTTTTTCAGAAATCGGATAGCAAATTCAAGAAACATTTTTATATAGAAAGTTACGGCTGTCAGATGAATTTCAGTGACAGCGAAATCGTGGCTTCTATTCTGCAAGCGGAAGGTTATGGGGCAACTCGTAATATGGAAATTGCGGATGTAATTCTGATTAATACTTGCTCGATTCGTGAAAAAGCAGAACTAACCGTTCGTAAGCGTTTACGTGTTTTTGATGTCATCAAAAAACAAAATCCGGGGACTTTAGTCGGTGTTTTGGGTTGTATGGCGGAAAGGTTGAAGAAGAAATTCTTAGAGGAGGAAAAATTAGTTGATATGGTTGTTGGTCCAGATGCTTATCGGGATTTGCCATCATTGATAGCAAATGCAGAGGATGGCGACAAAGGGGTAAATGTACTTTTATCTCGGGAAGAAACATATGCAGATATTAGTCCGGTTCGTTTACAAAGTAATGGGGTGACTGCTTTTATTTCGATTATGCGAGGCTGTGACAACATGTGTTCATTCTGTGTCGTGCCGTTTACGAGAGGACGAGAACGTAGCCGTGATTCTTTTAGTATCGTTGCGGAAGCTCAAGAACTATTCGATAGAGGTTTTCGAGAAGTAACGCTTTTGGGACAAAATGTGGATTCTTACAAATGGAAAAATCCTGATACTGACGACGTTGTTAATTTTGCGAATTTATTAGAAATGTCGGCGAAAATCAATCCTGATTTACGCATTCGCTTTTCGACTTCTCATCCAAAAGATATTACGGATGATGTTTTGTTTACTATGAAGAAATACGAAAACATTTGTAAATATATTCACTTACCAGTTCAAGCAGGAAATAGTCGAGTTTTGGAATTAATGAACCGAACTTATAGCCGTGAATGGTACATTAATAAGGTGAATAGAATTTATGAAATCATGCCAGATTGTGCAATTTCTTCAGATATG
>CAWVWD010000475.1:0-3986 GCA_963933585.1 uncultured Saprospiraceae bacterium | reverse complement strand
AATTACGAAGTACGAAAACGGAGTTTAATGGTTATGGTGATTACACTTTTGATGATCCTGCAAGATCGTTCAGTGGAACGGCTCAAACCATTTATAATCAAGAAACAGATGCCGACGGGAAAGGTGTTGTTACCACAAAAATTAGTACAAACGATGCGGCTCCAGGAAAAATGATCGCGAATTTCAGTATTCGTGCTTATGAAAAATCGGGCGATTTTAGTTCCGATAACTTCTCGATGCCTTATAATCCTTACGATGGTTACGTTGGTATTAGTTTACCAACGAAACCTAGTGGTGAGAAGCGTTTGGACATGGATAAAAGTTATAATTTAAGTTTGGTTAGTTTAACGGCTAATGGAAAAATTCGTAAAAATAAAAAGCTAAAAGTTGGTTTGTATCGAGTGAACTGGCGTTGGTGGTGGGACAGCGGAAGCGATAACGTCACGAATTACAGCAGCAGCACACATTATGGTGCCGTCACAAAAGCAGACTTGACGACAAACTCAAAAGGGAAAGTAGATTGGAATATAAAAGTGGCGGACTGGGGCCGTTATATGGTTCGGGTTTGTGATGAAGAAACTGGGCATTGTACTGGCGATATTTTCTACGCCGGTTATCCTTGGAATGACGATGACAGCGGAGCGAAACAAGCCGCTGCAATGTTGACTTTTTCTTCGGATAAAACGAAATATAATATTGGAGAAACGGTAAAATTAAAAGTGCCATTGAGCGAAAGCGGAAGGGCATTAATTACGATTGAAAACGGTACAAAAGTATTGGAAACGTTTTGGAGAACGGCGGAAAAAGGAGATAACACTTTTACATTCGCAACAACAAAAGCAATGGCTCCAAATGTTTATGCTCACGTAACTTTGGTTCAACCGCATGCACAAGTTGAAAATGATTTACCGATAAGAATGTATGGGATTTTGCCAATTATGGTGGAAGATCCAAGAACCCGTCTTGAGCCGCAAATTGCGATGAAAGATAAGTTACGACCAGAAGAAACATTCACAGTAAAAGTGAGTGAGAAAAACCGTAAACCGATGGCTTATACTTTGGCGATTGTGGATGAAGGTTTGTTAGATTTAACCAGATTTAAAACACCAGATCCTTGGAATCATTTTTACGCAAAAGAAGCTTTAGGCGTAAAAACTTGGGATATGTATGATTATGTAATGGGCGCTTATACTGGAAAATTAGAGCGCGTTTTATCTATCGGCGGTGATGATGCACTTGGACCTCGAGAAGGACAAAAAGCGAATCGATTCAAACCTGTAGTAAAGTTTATCGGGCCTTTTTATTTAAAATCCGGTACAAAAACACATACGATTACGATGCCGAATTATGTCGGCTCGGTGCGAGTTATGGTCGTGGCTGCGGATAATGGCACTTACGGAAATACAGAAAAAACCGTTCCCGTCAAAAAGCCGTTAATGGTTTTGGGAACAATGCCGAGGGTTTTGGGCCCAGGAGAATCTGTGAAATTGCCAATTACCGTTTTTGCAATGGAAAAATCAATACGGAAAGCGACGATTAAAATAGAAACAAATAGTTTATTGTCTATTAATGGTGCAAAAAGTCAGTCCGTTACATTCCGTAAACCAGGCGATAAAGTCGTAACTTTTGATTTAACTGTTCCTGAGAATATTGGTATTGCAACGGTAAAAATCACTGCGATAAGCGGAAAAGAACGTGCAACACAAGAAATAGAGTTAGATATTCGAAATCCAAATCCTTATGTAACGGATGTATTTGCCAGTGTAATTGAAAAAGGAAAATCATGGACACAAGGGACAGATGCAACGGGAATGGAAGGAACAAATACGGGAATTTTGGAAGTTTCTAATATTCCGCCAATCAATTTGGGAGAGCGATTAGCCTATTTGATTCGCTATCCGCACGGCTGTATCGAACAAACGACTTCTTCGGGTTTTCCGCAATTATACGTCAATGCGTTGATGGATTTGGATGATAAAACGAAAGCGAAAGTTGATAAAAATGTTCAAGCGACTTTAGATAGATTGAAACAATTTCAAACAGCAAATGGCGGTTTTGGTTACTGGCCTGGCGATAATGAAGCCTCACATTGGGGAACGACTTACGCTGGTCACTTCTTGGTGGAAGCGAAAAAACGTGGCTTTAGTTTGCCACCGTCTATGTTGGATAAATGGAAAAAATATCAACGTAAAACAGCGAAAACTTGGACAGGAAGTGCGGATTATTATAATACAGATTTGCAACAAGCTTATCGTCTTTACACATTAGCAGTTGCTGACGCACCCGAATGGGGAGCGATGAATCGCTTGAAAGAACGTCCGAACTTATCGGATGCGGCACGTTGGAGATTGGCAGCAGCTTATGCTGCGGCTGGTAAAAAATCAGTTGCGAAATCTTTGACTAAATCATTAAGTACGAATATCAAAACATATAGAGAGTTGGGTTATACTTATGGTTCTGATTTGCGAGATAGAGCGATGATTTTGGAAACCTTGACGTTGATGGGCGAACGCACGAAAGCGGCAAATGTCTTGAAAAAAGTAGCGGCTTCCTTGAGTCAACAACGTTGGTTCAGTACGCAAACAACGGCTTATTCTTTATTGGCAATCGGAAAATTCGTCGGAGCGGATGATTTAGATAATAAATTCACATTCTCCTACTCTATCGGTGGAAAATCTGCGAATGCTGGTTCTACGAATCCTGTGGTTCAGAAAAACTTTAATCCTGAAAGGACTGCTAAAGTTTCGATTAAAAATACATCGGGTAGAATCTTGTTCGCAAGGGTAATTTTGGAAGGTCAGCCAACAACTGGCGACCAGACAAATAGTGCGAATAACTTGGCGTTGACGGTTAATTATAAAACACTGGATGGCAAACCAATTGATGTGACGAATATTACGCAAGGTTCGGATTTCATGGCAGAAGTGACCGTGACGAATCCTGGCGAAATGGGTAATTATTCTGAAATGGCATTGACGCAAATCTTCCCATCTGGTTGGGAAATTCACAATACAAGAATGGATAATGTCGCTACTTACAGTAATACGAATGTGCCAGAATATCAAGATATTCGAGATGACCGAGTGTATTCGTATTTCGATATTAATAACGGTAAAACGCAAACGTATCGCATTCAATTAAATGCAGCGTATCAAGGTCGTTTCTATTTACCAACGATTTACTGTGAAGCCATGTATGATAATAATATTAATGCGAGAGAAGCGGGAAAATGGGTGAATGTGGTTTCGGCGGATGTGGTGGAATAAGTCTATTTTGAATTGATTTTTTGAAATATTGGTCGTGTCGATTTTTTGGAATCGACACGGCTTTTTTGTTTGTGATATGTAATCACATTTCACAACTACACACTATTTCAACTAAATATAATTGAGACGTGTTGTATTTTAAATACCAAATGTGACAATAATAATTAGTTTGGTTTTAGCCGTTTTAATTTTTTCTTGTAATACTTCTAGACATATTACACATGAATCAAAACGACTAATCAATGATATTGATATTTTATTGGAATTCAATCAATCTCAGTATGCAGAATTTGGTATTCCTACAAAAAGTATATTACCAAATATCCAATTAGTTAATGTTGGTAATGATACTTTTAAAATAAAGAATGATAGTATCTACTTATATTTATTAGTAAATAAGGATGGAACTCTATTATATATATAGAAAGGAAGAGTACAAAGTTGAAGGACAATTTTATATAGCAAATTTCAGTAAAATCGGATATAAACGGGTTATAAAATCCGGAAACATTTATTGCAGAAACAATCAGTTTTTATAATCACAAAAGACCAATTAGGCAAGATAAATGGCTTTATGATAATAAAGGGATAATTGTAACCGAAGAATAATATAATTATTGATGATAGCAAAGTCCGAAATTAAACCTTAGAATCGACTTCCATAATATAAAAAACCACCAATGATAACCATCATAAACGTCTTTGTCAGCTGAAAACTTC
>CAWVWD010000474.1:0-3993 GCA_963933585.1 uncultured Saprospiraceae bacterium | reverse complement strand
CCATTTCTAACCTTAATGATTCTGACCATCCGATAACAGCCCATTTACTCGCTGCGTAAACCGACATATTCGGATTCGCAACCAAGCCAGCAGCAGAAGCAATATTAATGACATGACCAAAACCTTGTTGAAGCATCGCTGGCAAAAACGCTTTTGCAACGCGCATCACACCGAGTGTGTTAATATTCATTGTGCGTTCAATATCTATATCCGAATGATCTACAAAGCGTTTGCTTCCTGCCACGATTCCGGCATTATTAAACAAAATATCAACTTCTCCAATATTCGCCAAAACGTCGTGAGCTGCCCAAGCAATATCTTCTTTGTTGGAAACATCTACGATATAAGGATGTACCTCAAAACCACGATGTTCTAATTCCGCAGTTGTTTGATTCAATAACGCTTCATTAATATCCCAAATAATGACCCGCTTCGCTTTGCGCTCTAATACTTTTTTTGCCATTAACTTTCCTAAACCGCTCGCTCCTCCGGTAATTAAAACCGTTCTACTTTGAAATGAACTCATAATATTTTCAATTTTGATGTAGTGAAATATGGAACCGAATAAATAGTCGGCAGTTACCAGTTTTCAGTATCGTAATATAACAATACATAATTATCTATATAAACACAAAGTGGTGTTTATTGGTTGATTTGAAAAAGATAAAGGACAATTTGAAATACGTATGAATTATAAATTGGCTTGTCCCAAAATCTCGGGATTGACATGCTAGCACTTTTGTACGAATAATTTTCACAATTCATTTAGGAGAGATACTTTTGAAACACACTGCAAACTAAGGCGTTTTTTTGAGAAAAGGAAATAATTTGTGTTGATGTGTTGATGTTCGGTTGCTAAAGTAAAGCTCTTGAAAGTCGGAATTTCTATTATTGTAAATTTTAGATTTCAAATCCAACTTATGCGAATATCAATACGGCAACACACTAAACAGGTTCAATATTAAAATGTGCTTCATATCGAGTTTTGAACCAATATTGAATTCCTGTCGTCCAAGAAGTTTTTCCACGATAAGCGAAGCGATAATTGCATTCATTGTAATCAAAGTTATAAGATTCATTTTGATTTAAAGTGAAATCATGTAAGTTGATAAATTTTCCCTCCTCATGAATGTGCATGGCGAATGTTGCTTTATTATTATCAATATTCATACTTTTCAAAATGACTTTTACTTTCTCTTCTTGAAATGCGATATAATAAGGTTGTACGTCATTGAAACTCAACCAAATTGAACGGCGAACTTTCAAACCACAAATATCTTCGTCATCTGTTACCATAGGATTGAAAAATGTTGAATTTCGCCTTAAGGTTAGCATTGGAACTTCCGTCAAATCTGCTATAATCGGGTACATTGCTATCTTTGTCGTAGGGGTTTGAGAGATATTTATAGTAGCCGGTTTTTCTGTGATTTCTATTTTTTTGATGCTCGGTTGTTGTCCGCCATCATTCTGTGTATTGCTGTAGATCCAAGTTGTCATCGCTATTGTCGTGATGCTCCAGATCATGAAAAATATCAATAAAATAATATCTCGCCTTGACGTTTTCGTTAAATTCGGCAATGATTTTTGGATAATCGGATTGAATAGAAAATAAAAAACGGTTAAAGAAATTCCAGATAAACCTGCAATAGAACCAGCAACTTCAAATATCTTTAAACTACTCATAGTTAGGTTGTTTTTGTAGTAAAAAATTGGTGTTTTGTTCTTTCATTATGCTAAGATTGAGAAAATCATAAATTATGCCATCAAATATGATTTTAAGAAAGTGCTAACATTGGCCTTGGATTTTTAACAGATTAAATGTTTTCATAATTATTTGATTATTAAATGATTATTAAACAATTATTAGAAAAAAAACCTCAAATTTCCAACATTGGAAATTTGAGGTGTAACTTTACTACCGTCAAAAAAACGGTGGTAAAGCTGGAACTTACTATAAATTTAGAAAGGAAGCCAAAAAAAAAGGATAATGCTAGAAGCATTATCCTTTCCAAAAAAACCGAAACTGATTTCAAATAAAAGCGATGAAAAACGCCACCCGAAACCCGAAACGTGCTCTACATTACATTTGCACTTCTGAATAAGCGTTCCCAGCGAATACCGACACCATCTTTACGAGAGAACCAAATAAACAATGGTTTTCCAACGATGTGATCCTCTGGAACAAATCCCCAAACCCTTGAATCTTCAGAGTTGTGGCGATTATCTCCCATCATAAAGTAGTAATTTTGTTCGATTGTATATTCTGCAGTTTCTTTTCCATCAATGATGAATTTTCCATCTTTAATTTCTAAAGTATGATTTTCATAAACCGTGATGATTCTGCGATAAATAGCAATATTTTCAGGAGAAAGTCCTACGGTTTCACCTGCTTTTGGAATCCAAAGTGGACCAAAATTATCCATATTCCATTTGTAATTCTCAAAATCATGCGGGAAAACATTGGTACTTTCAATGACACCTGGAGTTGCTATTTGCTTAATTACGTCAGAAACAGAACTCAAACTTTTGATTTTTTCTGCTTGTTCTTCTGACAAGTTATAATAGCTATCCAAACCACCTCGACGTTGGTTCATATCAATCTCATCTTCATTAATTCCCCATTCTACCAAAGTACTTTTGTTCAATGGCGTCCCGTTCGTAATAACGCTATAACGATATTGAATTTTTTCAGGATTAACCGCTTTTGTACCATTTAAGTACAATTGTCCTTCCTTCACTTGAACCGTATCGCCCGAAACCGCCACACATCTTTTGATGTAATTATCACGTTTGTCAATTGGTCGAGTTACCAATTCGTAATTGGCATTATTCAATAATGTTTCTCGGCTGAAATTATAGGCACGAAGTAAATTGTAATAATTATTCGTTCCTCTATCTAAAGTACGTTTGCGAGCATAAACGATGGTATCTCCTTCTGGAAAATTGAAAACGACAGGATCATTACGTTTAACATCTTGTATTTTTGCAGAGCGATAATATGGGAACTTTATAGCTTCCGTATAAGATTCTCCACCCATTAATGGAACCGTATTATGAACCAATGGAAATTGAGCTGGTGTCATTGGTGTTCTCATTCCGTAATGTGCTTTACTTACGAATAAGAAATCACCAACTAATAATGAACCTTCCATTGATGGCGTTGGAATCGTGTATGCTTCTATTAAAAACATTCTGATGAATGTCGCTGCAAATACTGCAAAAATAACGGCTTCCGCCCATTCTCTGAATCCATCTTTTGGTTGTGGATTTTCTTTTTCGTATTCATAACTTTTGTATAAATATTTTTCATCTTTAGAAAAACCTAAGTACAAAAAGTAAAATGGTGTTCCAATAACCGCCAAAGTATGGTCTAAAAAGTCCCATTTTGTGAAACTATTCACTAACTCAATCACCATTCCTACAAGAACGAAAATATTGACAATTGGAACTAATAATAAAATAACTCGCCAACGAGGACGACCAATAATATCTGACCAAACTAGTTTATTATAAACAGGAATAAGTGCTTTCCAACCTGCTTCTCCTGCTTTTTCAAACATTTTATAAAGTCCAATTCTGGACAATACAATCCAAAGGATAATTAAAATAAGTTGCATCGTATGTTTTGATTTGATTCAATGACAAAGTTACAACGCTTCTAAATGTCATTATTAAAAGGCGTTGTTAAAGTCCGTTGTGATGTCGTTAATAATGTAATTACCTGACGACGTATTGTTTTGAGATTGTTAATTTATCTCCATAACGCACAAATATAAAAATATTTGTTTAATTGTTATCAACATTAGAAACCCTGTCGGTTTTTAAAACTGATAGGATTTAATCGAATAATCGAATATTTAGACGAAAAAATAACATTTTTTAAAACCGTCCGCAAGTTTGTTAAGATAACCTCGTCTTAATAAAGAAAAGGGCAAACACATTAAAATAATGATTTCGATTTTGCGTCGTTTTTGGATTGGCATTTTTGATTTT
>CAWVWD010000473.1:0-3995 GCA_963933585.1 uncultured Saprospiraceae bacterium | reverse complement strand
GCCAATCCAAAAACAACGCAAAATCGAAATCATTATTTTGATGCGTTTGCCCTTACAAATCAATAGTCTATGCAGTTTTTTAAAAAACGTCAATTTTACATAAATTCAAAAATGTAACATGCTAATAATTAATAAATTATGACTTTTAATGTAAAAATAATAAATATTCATATAGTTCTGTGACAAATTAGTGACGTTCATAGCCTATCAATTTTGCTAACGCAGAATTAAAACTTTTTATAATTTTGAGTCCTAAATATTCTCGCATAGCTATTGCAAAGTGATAGCTTCCCAAAAGTTTGGATTTTAAAATTGGCTTGTTTTTTGTCAAACTAAAAATAGTCAAGCCTTATTTAAAAAGTTATTATAAATACTCTTAATGAGTTTTGATTGCAACATCAAAAAATGCTATTTATCACAAATCAAGTGTTTGTTTTTTCAGTAGTACCACAAACTTGTCGTAGTACTGTTTATTTAACCCTTTATAAGTGTGATAGCACCTTCAAAGCGAAATATTATGTCGTTTTACAATAAAAAAAACACACTACTTTCTATTACAATAAAATGATAATTTTCAAAAAAATTAAATCAATATTTATTGAACTGTGACTTGCAAAATGGTTTATTGATTATATCTTTAAATCATTTCCTACTCTTCACATATTTATTCCTAAGTCTTTTCAATAATAAATTATCAAGATTTTAAATATCGGGTTCGATGTTGAATTCAATTTATTTTTAATAAAACCAAATTATTTATGTACAAGTCAATTTTATTTTCAATTTTATTTTCGTTCGTTGCTCTAATTAGTTTTGGACAATTCAATGGGGCACCTACTGGTTCTGATGCCTGTGATGGTTCAAATCTTGTATTTTCAACTACTTATAATGCAACTGGAATACATCCTGCCACTCCGATATTTGAATGGACAATAGGAGTTGAATCAGTAACAGTAGGTACCGGAACAACTCCGGATGGAATAAGTTATACTGCTACAAGTACGTTAAATACCGCTCTTGTATCTTTTAATTTTTATATTTACGATGTAGTTATTACACTCAACTCTCCAGCAGTAGCAAGTTATACGGTAGGAGTTGCAGAAACAACAGGTACTGCTCATACAAGTGGTACTGCAACATTGGATATTAATTCAAACCCTATATTTTTGACACCAACAGCAAGTATTACAACCTGTGTTGGACAAAATGCTGATTTTACGGCAACTATTTCAGGAGGGACACCTGATTATAATTATACATGGACAAAAAATAGTGCAGGTGTAGAAGCAACATTTTCTTCTCCGGGTACTACATCAGGGACATCAATTGCAGGTACGGTTAGTTCTGTTAGTATTGATGATAATAATAGTGGTATCAAATTAGTGATTACAGATGATAACGGATGTTCGCTAACACATCCTTATGGTACTACTAAATTGTATGTTGATGCAGCTCCAACAATTACTGCTCAACCAGATGCTACAGCAGTATTTTGTGATGGTAGTGATGTTACTATAAGTGTCGCTGCAGATAATGCTTTAACATATTCTTGGCATGATGGAAGTTCCGAAGTAGGAACTTCTACTTCATATATAGCTAATACAGTAGGAACTTATACTGTTACAGTTGGTAATACAGGATGTTCTGCAGGTACAGGTGCAGTTGTCGCAACATCTTCTGTAGTAAGTGCAAGCCCAACTTTAGCAATTACTACTCAACCTACTTCACCGGGTATCGCTGAAGGCGAATCAGGATCTACTTCTGTATCATATACTTCTGGTACAGGTGAAACAGTAACTTGGTTTTTAAGTGGTGAACCTTTAGTTCATAGTGTAAATACATCCGCGGGTACAGGTATTTCAATTACTAATGGTGTAGGGACAAGTACTATCAACTTTACAAGTGTAGCTGCAGGTGATGAAGGAAAGGCAGTATCCGTAACTATTGCAGACGATTGTGGTTTTGTTAACTCATCTCCGGCAGTTTTACCGGTAGAGTTCACTTACGTTAGAGCTGGTGTCTTGAACAATTCAGTTAAAGTAGAATGGGAAACTGCAAGTGAATTAAATAATGAAGTATTCTTCATTGAAAGAAGTGTGGATGGTTTGACATTTACAGAAATCGGCAATCAGCAAGGTGCTGGAACTTCTTTGGAAGTTATTCAGTATAGTTTTATTGATGTTGCTCCTATAGCAGGTGTAAACTATTATCGTATTCGTCAAGTTGATTTTGACGGAACAATGGAATATAGTGCAGTTGTTAAAGCAGAAGTAGCTAAATCTTCTTTCGTAGTAAGTATTAATCCTACAGCTTCTTCAAGTCAAGTTCAAATTATTTTGGGTGAAACTTATGAGCAAGATTTAAATGTAGCGGTTTATGATGCTTTAGGTCGTACTATTATGAATTCAGCTATCAACGCAGGTAATAATCTTTTACCAATTGATATCTCTAACTTCACAAACGGTCAGTACTTCGTTAGATTATTCAACGAAACAGAAACGATCACTAAGACTTTCTTTAAATTGTAAGAATTGTCTTAAATAATAATTTCTAATACAAAAGCCTCAAAATTAGTCGTTTGGGGCTTTTGTATTTTTACGGTATTTTAAATTGAATTTCATGCGCTTCCTCAAAAGTTGGAATTTCCAATTTCCCAATCATTTTATCAATCACATTATTTGGTACTTTGTAATCTCGATTATGATTTTGTTTCATCAATGTCGAATATGGAACTTCGATATAGATAAGGTGAACTTTTGCCTTATAATCCGTAAACAAACCAATCCATTTTTGTCGCATTTCTTTCGTAATGTTCGTGGCATTGAACACAAAATCCGTTTGCTTTCGCAAATACGTTTTCGCTTTTTCTTTTGCTAATTGAATCACTGTTCCATTTTTATTTTTGTCTGTTGCGGAGATTTTATGTGCTCGTCGAATATCGTCTAACGATAAAATTGGTAAATCAAAATGCTTTCGAATATACGTATCTTTTCCACTTCCGGGTAGTCCGGAAAGTACATAAACATTCATTTTTAAATCTTCAAAGGGTAAATAATCAGGCGAAATTTCGGGTTTGTTTAAATACAAAAAACGGCCATAATTCGATTGGAAAGCTTTTGGTTTATTAAAACAATTATGTTCTTTGCATAATTCCTTGAATAATTCAATTCGCAATAACATATCTTCTGCATCCTCGCAGACTCTTCCTAAAATATCGGCTTTTGCCAACAAAGCAACGTGTGCCGTATTAACTTCCAAACTCTTTGCAATTACGTACTTTCGAGTATCTTCTTGCTCAATTGCCCAAAGCGGCGAACCGTGATGACGAACTAATTTTGTAATCGCTTCTCGAATTTCAAAAGGCGTTTCCATCTCTTTATATAAAATCGTTCGAGCGGTATATTCTCCTCTTTTAGCATGTTTTGGAGAAACTATTCGCTCTTTTCCATCGATAATTTTAGTTGTTGTTGTCGAGCGTTTTTCGATATCGTGCATCATTGCAGCAGCCACCAAAATGTGTTTTTCTTGGTCATCCAATTCTTGAAACTCTGGAAAACTAATCAATTTCGTCACGACCATTTTTGTATGCACAAAAACACTTCCTTCTGCATGCCAAATAGCATCTTGAGGAACATCTCTCATTACTCGAAACCAATCATAAGTCGCTTCCATCGCTTCCCAATCAATTGGTTGATTCACTTCATATATTGGAAATTTCCACATTATTTTAGATTTTTATAACGACGAATTTGTCCGTAGATTTTTAAAAATAGTAAAAAAGACCTTCGTCGGAATGACGAGTTTTCTTAGTTTTTATCTTATCTTTTCAGCCTAAGTAGTAAGTCAAGTTAGTCATGTCGGTATTTTTCGACAAAATATTGCCGATAACTTCGTTAAAATTTATTTCCATAACGATGGCTATGCAAAAAAAAATTGCCTTGTTCTCGACAAATTTTGATACAAAATCTACTCGACACTATTAACTTGACTTACTA
>CAWVWD010000472.1:0-3999 GCA_963933585.1 uncultured Saprospiraceae bacterium | reverse complement strand
AACGAAGTTATCGGCAATATTTTGTCAAAAAATACCGACATGATTAACTTGACTTGCTACTAAGGATTGAAATCATTAATTTTATCAAATATTTGAGTATTAATAAATTAGATTATTTTAATAATTCTAAAGGTTCAATATTACTCTTTTTTAACTCATTTTTTGAATAATTCGCTGTTTTTTAATGAATATTTTGTGGCGAGGATTGATTTTTTAAAATCATATCTCATCAAATATTTCCTGTAACTATTCCTAATTTTATCGTTCAAAGTAAGGTACCTATTACAATAAATATCAAAAGATAAGAGTTTTTCAAGGCGAACAAACTGAACAATCTTATCAAAAACAAACACAAATGAAGTATTTAATTCTAAGCTTTGTATTCGTATTTACAATTATGAATACTACTAACGCACAAAATGCAGAACTGGAATACCAGAGACGAATTAAGAAAGAACGCATCAATGGCGTTTATATTCCTGCAGATTTGGCGGAATGTTTTTCCGAGCTGAATAAGAAAATCAGTAAAGAATCCAAAGCTAAATTCATGAAAATGGATGAAGTGACTGCAAGTAAGGGCTTACATTTTAGTTTAGGTCGATGGATTTGGCATAATTGGAGTTTTTATGAAGGTTCTCGTCTTTCTGTCTATATGAATAAAGTAAGGGTTAATCATCCAGAAGATATGGCTCAAGTTATTTTAATAACATATCACCGTTATTTAAATAAAAAACCATTGGACGTAAAAGCATTGACGATTATGATTCGGGAAGCAAGAGATAAGGAGAGAGAACGATTGAAACGGAATTGAGTTGCGGATTTCGGGGTTCGAGTTGCGGGTTTTATCGTACAAATATGACCTTTTAACGTAATTTAAAAATGCTCCCGCAGATTTCGCAGATAACGCTGATTCAATTAATCTGCGAAGTCTGCGGGAGCATTCTTTTTACGCCAAAAGATTATCCGAAAACGATAAAACTCGCAACCCGAAACCTGCCCAACTTTAAAATTTTCATAAAATAATGTTGTAACAACAAACTTTATCTCTGTTTTTTAGAACTTTATGCTGTTTTAGTAATTTTACTTATTATTTAAGCAAGATGTGCACATTCGTGCGTATCTAAAAGATTTAACCAAACACATAATGAAGTTTATGAAAAATGTATTTTTTACAGTCGCCTTATTGATAGTTGCGACATTATTTGCGGATGCACAAGTAAAAATGCCTGCACCAAGTCCGAGCGGAAAAGTTATGCAAACTGTTGGAATGACAGAAGTAGAAGTTGCTTATGCTCGTCCAAGCATGAAAGGTCGTGAGATTTTCGGTGGCTTAGTTCCTTTTGACAAAATGTGGAGAACAGGAGCAAACGCTTCTACAAAAATTTCTTTCAGCAGCGATGTTCTCATAGAAGGAAATGAATTAAAAGCTGGAACTTATGCACTTTATACAATTCCTGGAAAAGAAGAATGGACCGTTATATTCCACAAAAACATAACACATTCAGGAATAGGTGGGTATAAGGCGGACGAAGATGCGTTCCGTTTTACAGTAAAACCAACCAATATTTCAAACAAAGTAGAAACCTTCACAATTGGTTTTTCTAATATTGGTTTAGGAACTGCAAATATTGATCTTTCTTGGGAAAGTACAATGGTTAGTTTCGGTATTGATACAAAGGTAGATGCTCAAGTTCAAGGTAGTATTGAAAAAGCTTTGGCAGGTCCAAGCATGAACGATTATTACCAAGCTGCTGCTTATAACTTGATGGCTGACAAAGACTTAGACCAAGCTTTGGAGTGGATAAATATCGCAATGGATAAAGGTGCGAATGAAAAATTCTGGATGGTTCGTCGTAAAGCTTTAATCGAAGCAAAACTAGGTAAATATAAAGATGCCGTTACTTCTGCGAAATTATCATTAGAATTAGCAGAAAGTGCAGGAAATGATGATTATGTTCGTATGAACGAAGCGTCAATCAAAGAATGGAAAAAAATGTAAAGGTGTACAGATTTATAGGTGTAAGGGTTTAATAGGCTAAACCGTCGCACCTATAAATCACCTTTTATACCTTCATACCTCTACCACCTTTTATACTTTTATACCTCTATTATCATGAAAAAAGCATTTTTTGTAAGTATCTTTTTCCTTTTTAATTATGGCGCCTCCGCACTAATTGATACTTCAATCACCACCATTGATACCTCAATAACCACCATTGAAAATATAGAAAAAACGTCGAAAGAAGTAAAAAAACCTTTTTTAGGTTTCTTAAAAGAAGATGGAAATAAACCTAAAAAAGCAGCTTTCTATTCCACTATTTTTCCCGGTGGCGGACAGATTTATAATAAGCAATATTGGAAAGCACCGATTGCTTTAGCAGCCGTTGGCGGAGCGGGTTATTCGATTTATTTTAATACGGTAGAATATCGTAGGTATCGGAATGCTTATCGAATCAGAATAGATGATGATCCAACGACCTTTGATGAGTTTTTTGATAATCCAAATGCGACCGAAGAGGCTTTAACAGATGCTCGTGACAATCATCGAAAATGGTTGGAACAGTCTTATATCGCTATCATTGCCATTCATGGATTGAATGTTTTAGAAGCTTATACTTCCGCACATTTAAGTAATTTTGATATTGATGAAGATTTAAGCTTGAATTGGCAACCGACTGTAAAAATGCAAAATACCTTGATTAATACTTCTAATATAGCATTCGGTGTCTCAATGCAATTGGTGAATAAAATACCGAACACTATTTTAAATTTTTAAGTTAAGTTCAATCAATTGAAACTTCAATTAAAACCGTCACACCCACAGAAATCGATATCTCCTGTGGGCAACAGCATAAAATTTAAAGAAAAATGAAGTTTTAAAAACTGGTATTTTTTTTGAATATTAAATCCTTTATTTAATCCCTTTCCACAGAAACAACTTTATGCTCGTCTTCTAAATATTGAAAAAATCCAAAAATCATTGATTTTTTTGCTTTTAAAGTCTTGCGAACAGATATTTCATCGTTCCAATAATCAAAGTCAGATTTATACCAACGAATTTCATCTTTATGATCTTTTATCGCAAAATAATAGGCTTCATTTTCTGACTTCACTCTAATTTTTTGATTCTCTTTATCTTTAATAAAATCTGGTAATTCTCCCCATTTTGGCTGTTTATCAGAACCTTCTGTTTCATAATTTTCATAAGGTTTCCAACGATAAATTCCGTACTGATACTTTGTCTTATAAATAGGAGATTCCTGATAAATCGGATCTTCATATTCTTCCTGCCTATCTCGATAAATCGTTCGATTACAATATTTATCTTCAAAATAACCATTTCCCAAATCTCGTTTTCCACAAACATATTGCTCCGATCCGACCGCTTCCTTAACCGTCCGAGTTCGAGTTTGATAATCCACTACTATACTATCATAATGATGAATCGCTTCAAAACTCTTAATAATTTTTCCGCTTTTCGGCAATTCCCAACCTTCCTCCGTTACCAATTTGAATTCCTCCGTTTCGATACTTCTCTCCCACTCTATACTTGTTACAGGAACTTCAATCGTACTCGAAATTTGGCTTAAGCCAAAATAACCAGAACCTAGAATCGCAATAAAAGCGATAATCTTACCAAACTTTCCTTTCTTTTTTGGTTGCTCCGGGGTGGCTAACTTTTGGACAGGTTGAGACGTTCGAGGAACAGCCTCTTCCGAAAACGCTCGAACTTCCAAATTCTTTTCCGAAGCATCTTTCAATGCTCCACACGAAACACAAGCCTTGTAGCTATTTCGATTGCTATTATTACAAAGTCCACAAACCCAATTCGCACCTTCTTTCGCAATCGACAATTCATCCTCATCCGTCACTTCCGTATCAACGCCACGAGGCATATAAAACACAACATCCTCAGGACGAGAACCTCCACACTGTAAGCAATGTAAATGAGGCCCTAAATTACCCACATTCCCACAATAATCACAATCCCACTTTCCG
>CAWVWD010000471.1:0-4001 GCA_963933585.1 uncultured Saprospiraceae bacterium | reverse complement strand
TATAGCGTGTTACTTTATCTGATTATATATTTTAATTTCGTATAGTTGTACTTAACAATTTAATAATTAAAAAGTTATGATAGATAATAAGCACTTTTTCTGTGTAATCATGAATGTCGCAATAATTATAATCAAAAAATTCATTTTGTCCGCTTATTATTTGATCTTTATTCCTAAAACAAATAAAACACGATTAATTGAATTCCGATAAAAAACATCAATTTTGCATTTTGATATTTATTTTTGCCACCTAGAGTTACCATCCGTTCTTGGTTCAAAATAATTTGTAAGTTATTCAACTTCAAATAATCATTTTCATCCTAAAAAACAAGATAAATCAGGTGGGAATTCGACGGTTGATTCAAAATCAAATTAGTATTACGATGATAGAATCATTTATTATTTTAAACTTGTCCTCTTATTTGAAGATAAAAAACGAGTCGTAACGAGTTTCGAAAAACTAAATATTCCTAACAATAACCTATCGCTTTTACTATTAATTGGTCCTTACTTTATACTTTTATTACGGCAGCGTTCAGGAACATAAAGCTTATTTATTTCTCATCATTTATATAAATTTTGCATCAAAGTTTCATCTCTCACAATATGGCCCCATAAAAAAGGTTCGCTTACATTAGACTTTGTCTAAAAGTTTAAGTTAATTAGGGGATTGTCTATGTAATTTAAAATAGAATCAATGCTTATTGACCAATATATAAAATTTACTTTATTTCTATTTCTTACAGTTTGCCTTTTCGGTTGTGAAACTTATGACCCCCTTTTTAGGCATAATCCAACTCAAAACATTGGTGCATTCAAGAATGATGCTTCTATGGAACCAGTGATTAGACGAGGCGACAAAATAACGGTAAGTATCTGGGGACATGACGAGTTGAGCGTTGGATCTATCAATAGTTCTTTCAGTGCGAACGAAGCGACTGGCCGATGGTTAGTTGTCGATGAAACTGGTGAAGTGAATTTACCAAGAGTTGGTAGAGTTAATATTGCTTCTTACAATATAAAAGAAGCAAATTACCTTTTAGAAAGTATTTATGAGAGAAACGGAATTAGAGATCCCGTGGTGAATGTGCGAATATTAAGTCATTATATCACGCTTTTGGGAGAAGTGATTTCTCCTGGTCGCTACCAAATTGATAATGAAACAATTACGTTGATCGAACTACTTGGAAAGGCAGAAGGTATCACGAAATATGCAAAAGCAGACGAAATTCGAGTAATACGAAAAAATAAGCAGGGAATAATGGAAGAGGTTCGAGTAGATTTAACGAATATTAATAGTCTTGCTCAAAATAATATTATCCTAAAACCAGATGATGTTATCTATATTCCGCCTTCAAAGGTGAAACGCTTTGATACTACTTTAGAGAAAATAACACCGATTGCTGGTGTTTTGACAAGTCTTGCTATTATTTTTTCTGTGTTTTTTCAATAAATAAATTAAACTAAGAATGATGCTATTTTAGTTTATTTTTGTAGGATATAATAAAATTACTTAGATACAAATGAATCTCAACAAAGAATTTAGAACGCTGGTCGTACCTGTTATCAAAGGTTCGCCGATACTTATCGGAATTTTGATTGTTGCGTTCTTCGTAGCAAGGCGAGTTGTGAATTATTCAGTTCCTATTTATCAAACGGATGTATCTATAAAAATTGATAATCGAGATTATGGTGTCGGAAATTTCTTTTTATTCAATGAAGAAGGAGGCCCAAAACAAAGTCTTTCGAGTGCTTTTCTTACAGAAGTCGAGCTATTTAAATCTCGAACAATCAAAGAACATACTTTTAATAAGTTAGATTTTGATGTCAGCTATTTCCGAGTTGGAAAAATTATTACTTCTGAGATTTATCAGGATAGACCCTTTTCGATAACTTATGAAGTTTTTGATAAATCAGTGTATAAGAAGCCGTTTATCCTCGAATATATCGGAAATGAGGTTTTTGCAATCAATAAAACGGAAGAAAGTGAAGGTGATTTGATTCCTTTTGAAGAATCTTACGAAGACGAAAAGATAAAATTTACAATAAAGAAAAATAATGATTTTTGGTTAAGTAAGTCGGTAGCGATAAAAAAGGGCGAGCAATTCGCTTTTGAAATCTATACTTTGGATAATTTGGTAAAATCTGTGGATGCGACTAATTTATTTATTAAACCGATTGATAAAGAAATTACCATTATCAAAGTTTATTTCAAGCATGAAGTTCCTGAAAAAGCAGCCCGTTTCTGTAATACTTTCGTGGATACTTATATTGAGGAAGCTAAAAATCTAAAGAATAAGCAAACATCTCAAACACTTGATTTTATTGATACAGAAATCAATCAAGTCGAAAAAAGGTTAAAAAGTGCGGAAAGCAAATTAACACTTTATAAGCAGAGCCAAAACTTGGTCAATATGACGCAAGAAACGGATGCAACGCTAAAGGAATTAACCGCTTTGGATTTGCGTTTAGTGGATTTTGAATTGCAAGAAGTAGAATTAAATGGTATTGCTGAACTGCTATCAGAACAAAATGATATTTCTGCATTTTCACCAAATTTCAAAACGGTAAATGATAAGGTTTTTGAAAATGCTTTTATGAAGTTGAAATCTTTTGAGCTAGAACGAAGTGACTTATTACAAAAGTATACGCCGACGAGCTCTGAGGTTCAAAATATTCAAACAAAAATTACCGATTTACGGTCATTTCTTTTGGAATCTATCCAAAAGAAATTAGGTAATATTACGAAGCAGAAGAATGAAGTTCAAGCAAATATTGATCAAGTAAATGAACGCTTACGTCAATATCCTGGCAAGCAGCAAAAAATAGCAGAATTAGAACGTGATGTACTTTTGTCATCACAAAACTTTACATATTTGACAGAAAAAAGAACAGAGTTGGCAATTGCTCAAACAGCAAGTTTTGTATTTCATCGAGTGATCGATTATGCTCAAGTTCCTCAAAAGCCTATTGCTCCAAATGTTCCATTGATTTATGCTTTATTTATTTTCGTCGCTTTATTATTTGGACTTTTAGTCGTTTATATTTGGTATTTCTTTGCCAACGAAATAGAATCGAAAGAAGAGTTAAAAGATTATGTTCATGCCCCAATAATCTCAAGTATTAGTGATATTGATGACAATCATTTTCAAGATATTGAACCATATTTGAATCTTTATACGAATATTAATATCCTCCAAAAAGGTGTTGCAACAGATGAAGAGGAAATAAAACCTTGGACAATTTTAATAAGCTCAATTATGCCAAATGAAGGTAGAACCTTTGTCGTTGCAGGTTTGGGACGGACGATGGCTTATTTCGATAAAAAGGTTTTATTGATTGATTTGGATAATCGAAAACCAAAATTACATAAGAAATTTGATATGGAAAATGGAGTCGGTGTGGCTGATTTTTTACGAAATAAAGTCCTTGCTAAAGATTGTATTTCACCAACGGGAATTGATAATTTAGATATTCTTACAGGAGGGAATCTATCAGAAATCCCGGAGGAATTGGTATTTTCTCCAAAGATTGCAAACCTCGTCAAAGACATGAAAAAGTATTACGATATTATCATTATTGATACGCCCCCGACTGCGGTTCATATTGAATCGGTTGCTATGATGCATGAAGCTGATTTAAACTTATACATGATTCAAGCCCACAAATCTAAAGCGAGATTTGTAAAATATATTAGTACTTTTTTGGAGGAATACAAAATTCCGAATTTTTACCTTGTATTGAACGGAATTCGCCAATATAGTGGATTCTATGCACGATCTTATCGTATTGGTTTACGCCGTAAAGTTATTCGATTGTTACAAGGAAAAATTTTTCGTTGAGGAATGAGTTTCTAATGATTTAAAAAAAAAAATTAATTATTGAATTGGTTTAATAGGTTTTAATCACTTTCATAATTGAATTTATTTTTCTAAGATTAAGGAATCATTCCATATTAATATTTAATTGTATATTTGGATAGCTAGTCAAATTTTGAGTAG
>CAWVWD010000470.1:0-4003 GCA_963933585.1 uncultured Saprospiraceae bacterium | reverse complement strand
GAATTCGATCCGTTCTAATTCTACCAAATCAGGTTTTCTCATTTTGGAAAATTATTCGAAAGCCAAGCAAGAAAAATAATTATAAAAAAGGTCGTAACATTGTTGGAAATCAACTTTCAGAAGGTTTTGGTGGTGGATTATGTCAATTATCTGGGATTATTTATCATATTGCTTTGGTGGCAAATTTGGAAATTATAGAACGGTACAGTCATTCCTTAGATATTTATACAGACGAAAACCGTTATTCGCCTTTAGGTTGCGATGCAACCGTTGTTTTTGCGTACAAAGATTTAAGAATTCGCAATAATTCTAATGGAATTATTCAATTTGAGTTTGAGATTACCAACGAAAAAATAAGGATATTTCTAAAAAGCGAAATGCCAATTGATACCGCTGTTTTAAGCTTTAAAATCATTGAAAAACAAGGTAAAAAAGAGGTTTCCATTTATAAGCAAAATGGAGAACTTATTAATATTTCGACTTATAAATAAATTCCATATAGACCATTTTTTACTTTTGTTCCTGAAATATTAGTTGAGAAACTAAGGTTCATTTCTTACAGATAAATTAATATTTAATCAGCTTTACTTTTGATAACAAAGCTTTCAACGTTTTCCAATCTAAAAAAAAACCGGTATCAATCGTTATCGTTTTGTTTTTTGATAAATGGTATAAAGTCAAGTCACCTGTTCATTTAGGAATTTATTGTTTTCTTGAAGATACGCATTGCATGAAAATGTACTAAAAATTCTTTGTGCATATTTTGCAGATATTTCCATTGGCGATGTCAATAAAATAGCAGAAAGCGTAATTTACTTTTCGAATTATTAAGAAACCGGTGAAAATCTACGGAATCTGCGTGAAAAATTATATTTCAACTCGTCGAAGTATATATAATTTATAAAAACTATAGATTGATACGGTTGCCTTTAAAATGAATGGATAAAGAGTCCGATAACATCAAAATAAATCCTAACGATAAATATGCAGTCTGCGTTTTTTTATTACAAAAAGCAAAAATAGAACGATGAGTTATTTTATGATAGATGTTGAAAGCGACGGAGCAATTCCGGGCGATTATTCGATGATAAGTTTTGGGGCGGTTTTGGTAGATGATAAATTGGATAGAACTTTTTACGGTGAACTCAAACCGATTTCTGATAAATTTATTCCCGAAGCGTTAGCGGTTTCAGGGTTTTCGAGGGAAGAAACGGAGCAGTTTGGTGATCCGAAAACGGTGATGATAAATTTCCGAGATTGGATAAAGGAAAATTCGAAAGGGCGACCGATTTTCATTAGTGATAATAATGGTTTTGACTGGATGTTTGTCTGTTGGTATTTTCATCACTTTATTGGGGAAAATCCATTTGGTTTCTCTTCTCGTCGATTGGCGGATTTATTTTGTGGCATGGAAAAAGATACTTTTGCAAAATGGAAACATTTACGAAAAACGGCTCATACACATAATCCTGTAGACGATGCGATGGGAAATGCAGCGGTTTTATTGATGATGAAAAAGGAAATGGGCTTGAAGATTAGTTTGAAATAAAATGTAGAAAATTCAAACATAATTTCAAACATAATTTCAAACGCAAATTCAAACGCAAATTCAAATTATAAACGTGTATTGGCGTTTAATTGATTTCAGAAAAAACTCTCGTATCTTTGCGGGAGTTTTTTTATTTTTAATTGCGATAAATAATTCATCGTTCATAATTCATCATTAAAAAATGATTTTATTTTATACCAATAATATAAAAGGGGACATTGCGGAATTACCACAGGAAGAAGCGATGCACTGCGTTAAAACGTTGCGAAAGAAAGTCGGTGATGATATACAATTCGTTGATGGTCAAGGAAATTGGTACCATGGAAAAATCATTGGAACTGGAAAGAAAGCGGTTTCCATTGGTATCGAAAAGGTAATTTCGGCACATAATCAACGGAATCATTACCTGCACATCGCCATTGCGCCAACGAAAAATATTAACCGTTTTGAATGGTTTTTGGAAAAAGCGACGGAGTTCGGAATTGATGAAATTACGCCTTTGTTATGTTTTCATTCGGAACGAAAAACGATACGAAATGATAGGTTAGAGAAGGTTGTCGTTGCAGCGATGAAGCAATCTTTAAAGGCTTATGTACCGAAAGTTAATCCATTAACATCGTTTAAAGATTTCTTAAAGTCGGCAGATATTGGCGAAAGCCAAAGTGAAAGTCAGAAATTTATCGCACATTGTCAAGATGATTTTTTGGAAGAAAAGGTACACTTAAAAAATGCAACAAACGAAGGTGAAAAAGTAACGATTCTGATTGGACCAGAAGGTGATTTTTCATCGAATGAAATTGAATCGGCTTTAAGCCAAAATTTCCAACCGATTTCACTCGGAAAAGAACGTTTGCGGACAGAAACCGCTGGTTTGGCGGCTTGTCATATTGTGAATTTAGTTAATTCTTGATTTGAAAAATTGATATTTAGTAAAGACTTGACCTATTTTTAAAATAGGTCAAGTCTTGCAACTTAAATAGTAAAACATGAAAAAGACAGCACTAATATTAGGCGTTTTATTCCTAACATTGACGTCGTTTAAAAGTGATAAAGCGACTTTACAACTAGCCTTAGTAAAGTATAATGGTGGCGGAGACTGGTATTCAAATCCAACTGCTTTACCGAATTTAGCCGATTTTTGTAATAAGGAAATGGGAACAAATTTCGAGAAAGATTATGCGACGGTAGAAGTCGGAAGTGTGGAGTTATTCAATTATCCATTTCTGCATTTGACAGGACACGGAAATGTGTTGTTTTTAGATTCAGAAGCGGAGAATTTACGCTTATATTTATTAAGTGGCGGTTTTTTACATATCGATGATAATTATGGAATGGATCCTTATATTCGTGTAGCGATGAAAAAGGTTTTTCCGGAGTTAGAATTTACAGAATTGCCATTCGAACATGAGGTTTATAGCCAGAAATTTACATTCAAAAATGGTTTGCCAAAAGTGCACGAACATAGTGGAAAATCTCCACAAGGTTTTGGCTTGATTTGGGAAGGCCGTTTGGTTTGTTTCTATACTTATGAATGTGATTTGGGTGACGGTTGGGAAGATCCATCGGTTCACAAAGACCCGCCAGAAGTAAGGCGAAAAGCGTTGGAAATGGGTGCGAACTTAGTTCGTTATGCTTTTCAGTTCTAAAAAAAAAATATTCTCCCGCAGATTTCACTAACTCCGCAGATTTTTTTGATTTATTTTATGGCTGAAAGCCATAAAATAAATTTTGACTGAGGAATAATTATAGAATGATAGATGATTTTTAAATCATCTATCATTCAAAAAAAGTTTATAAAATCTAAGAAATCAGCGGGAGAAACTTTTTATTTTATCGTAAAACGAAAACCACCATAAATCATCGTTCCCATGATCGGTGCATAAACTTGTGACGCATCAAAAACCGGAATTCCTAAATCCTGATTAAATGGATCACTTGCGCCAATAATCGGATCATGCTGTGTGTAATTTGTCAAGTTTTCGCCGCCGATATAAACTTCCCATTTACCAAGAATCTTAGTTAATTGAGCGTTTAAAGTTGCATAAGTTGGCGTAACGCCTGTCAAATGATAATCTGCTAAAGATTCGTGTCCTTCGCCACTATGATTGTCGTGTCCCAATAAAGTTGGCATTCTTTGAGGGCCAACGATTTGAACTGTTGTATGTAATTTCCAAGTGTCGTCTAAGGAATTAAAACCTAAAGAGACCAAACCTCTATGCTTTGCAATCAAAGGCATTTGCATTAATTCGCCATCATAAGTTACCTTAACATCATTGAACTTATACGCCACTTTCAATTCTAAAAAGTCAAAAATATCTGCAGAAAGGGAAGTCAAAAAGCTATTAGAATATGACTGTCCATTTAAGTTATAAAATAGAATTTCTTCCGCTACACTTTCTCGATCCATCACGATTTGATTCACAAAATGAGTTGAATATAAATCCGTACTGATAC
>CAWVWD010000469.1:0-4007 GCA_963933585.1 uncultured Saprospiraceae bacterium | reverse complement strand
TCATTTTTCGTAAATTATCCACATCTTTCGGGCGGCAAATATTTGAAAATTACCAAATCGAATAAAACTCGGAGCAACTCGACAAACCACCGCCCCTTTTTCAAATTCTGAATTTCCATTATACAACATGTCTCTCAACACATCGTCGCCAGTTAGCGAAAGCGATAACGAACGAGTCGTCGGAACGCCTAACGAATACATGGCTTCACTACACAAATGTTCCCGAATCGAAGAACGTAAAACTGCATTTCCATCTGCTGTTCGAGAATAAGGTGTTGAACCAGAACCTTTCAGTTGTAATGCCCAACGTTTATCATTATGTTCAATTTCAAATAAATTTATTGCCCTTCCATCGCCCAATTGTCCTGCCCAATGTCCAAACTGATGTCCGCCATAGCACATCGCAAACGGTTCTGTATTTTCTAAAACTTCTGCACCAGAAACCATATCCAGGAAAGCTCCCGACGTTGCTGTTTCTTCCGTTAAACCAATATTATCTAACATTTCCTTGGAAACGTGTAGTAATTTTGGAGCAGTTGGTTTTCTTGGTGTTACATATGAAAAATGTGCCTGCTCGACTTGTCGAGGTACATTATTTCGGTTCGCATCTGCCGATAATTCCTTATTAAAAGTATCTTGTATGTTGAGTTTCATTTATTTTGAGTTGCTCCTGTAGATTTCGCAAATAACGTAGATTTGAAACAAAAAGATTAAAATCTACTTGTTGATTTGTAAAACCTGCGGGAGGTATTTTAATGTTCGTCTTTAATCAATTCCGGGAATCTCGCTTTAAACTTCTTCAATCGAGGTACGGAAACCGCACGAATATAACCTTGATTTGGATTCAATCTTTCATAATTTTGATGATAAGCTTCTGCTATCCAAAACATTTGAAATTCCATTATTTCAGCAGCTACTTTTTCCGATGTCAATTCCTTATTTAGTGCGGCTACTTTAGTATCAATAATCGCCTTTTCTTCGTCATTTTGATAGAAAATAATCGAACGATATTGTGAACCTTTATCATTTCCTTGTCCATTTACCTGCGTAATAATTTGAGATCCAAAATATACGTCAACTAAACTCGCAAAATCCACAACTGAAGCATCATAAAAAACTTCAATAGCTTCTGCATGTCCTGTTATACCTGTATTTGAGGATTCGTAAGTCGGATTTTTTGTATGTCCGCCCGAGTAACCAGAAATAACTTCTTCCACCCCTTTTACACTTTCGTAAATGGCTTCTACACACCAAAAACAACCTGATGCAAAATATGCTTTGCTTAACTCTTTCTTTTCTGGACGATATTTTTCAGGTGTATTTGAAGTAATACCTGAAGTATTCACATATTGTTTCGTCGCTGTTTCCGTTGCTGCTTTGCTATTTGTACTTGTTGATTGACAGCTACTGACCATAAAAACGAACATAAATAATATTGGCAATCCGAATCTTAATTTCATTATCATATTTTTTCCTTTTTTATTATTAATAAATATCAATATATAACAGCAAAGAAAATGAATAGTTGATTAAAAAAAGGTTCGTAAATGTAAAGGATATTACAATCTTGCTTTTTTTATGTAATCCTGTTTTAATATTAATGAATTATCCTCTTTATTTCTATATTTGACTTCAATGCATATAATATGAAGCGACCAACTTTTAATAACTTTCCATCTTTATCCTCCGAGCGTTTAGATTTTCGTCCATTACGAATGACTGATCGAAACGAAATTTATCGTCTGCGTTCAGATGAAATTATTTTAAAATACTTGAATCTTCCTGTCGCAAAAAATCTAAAAGATGCGGAAGATTTTATTGAAATGGTAGAAAATGGTACGGCAGCCAATAAATGGATAACGTGGGGAATGTGTTTGAAGAATAGCGATACGATTATTGGTACGATTTGCCTTTGGAATTGCGATTTTGAAACGGAAAGTGCAGAGGTCGGTTATGGTTTATTACCAGAATTCCATCAGCGAGGTTTTATGTCCGAAACAATGAAATTTACCTTAGATATTGGGTTTAATACATTCGGTTTTCAAGAGATTGATGCGATTACGGATTGTAATAATATTGGTTCTCGAAAGTTATTAGAAAAGTTTGACTTTGAATTGGATGATAAATTCGAATCAGAGGAAACGGGTTCTGTAAGGTATTTTTTGGTAAACCGTTCAAACGCAAACACAAACGTAAATGGAACACGAGTTTAATGAAAAAAATGGATATAGCCGGTTTTTTTATTCCTAATCTATGAACGTATAATCTTATACTATCCATTCGTCTTATAAATAAATGCGGTCAACAACGAAAATTGTCAACTATTCCAATAGGTTATAAAAGTAAAATCAATGAAAAGAATATTTATAAAGTTCATCAATACTTTAGACGAACGAGACTTAGCCAAAGAGTTACAAAAGCTATACACCAAATTCCCGGAAGTCAAGAAGTATTACGAAATGGAACTGAGTCCAACGACCGATAAAGTCGTCGAACAATACAAAGCTAAAATCAAAAAAGGATATTTCAAGCCAAATGGTTTTGGAAGAGCCAAAAGTAGTGTCTCTCGAAAGGTGATTGCAGAATTTAAAAAGATTGCCATTCATCAAAGTGATGTTGTAGAACTCTGGGTTTACCGAACCGAATTGATGGCAAAGTATGTCGTGGAACGAGACTATTATAGTGAGACTTTTGCCGGTTCTTTAATCAGCAGTTTTGAAACATGTTGTAAAATGATTATTAAAGAAAGACTGGAATCTGAATTTGAACCTCGCTGCAAAGAAATTGTGATTTTGACTCAGGAACTATGGGGTTTACCTGATGAATTACAACGGGTTTATGAGGCGTATTTCGGGGAACTTGTGCAGTAATATTTTGAAATTATAAATTATGAAAACTAAAATATGTCATCGCTGCAAAACAGCACATACGACTTTATATCGCATTCAATTTCAAAAAGGAAAAATATGGGTTTTCGTCTGCGAAGCTTGCTGCCTCCATTATAAACAGCAGGATTTTTATCGCTACGGTGGGACTTGGAAAGGGTATCGGCATTGAGGAAAACTTTCAATTCTCCTCAAAATCCTGTATTTTGTTTTCTTTTTTAATCATAAAAACAAAATCAGATGGACATCATTCAAACAGCGACCAAAATCGCAACACGTTTAGTACCTCATTTCGGAAAATCAAAAACCATCAAACAGATTTCTACAGAAATCGGTCAAGCAGCAGACAACGAACTTTTGATACTTTGGAACACCGTCAAACCGTGGTTTATCAAAGAGTATGACGAAGAGACGCCAATTCACGAAACTTTTGAAGACGCAGATGTAAAAGGCGTTGTAAAAAAGCAATTGATAAAAGCGGATGACGCAACAAAAGCAGCAATTGAACAAGCTTTAGCACAAACTAAAACTTCAACTAAGATTACAAATACTTCAACTATAACAGGAAATAATAACCAAGTTTTCCAAGGTATAAAAGATAGTAATATTCAAGTACATTCGGGGACAGGTGATAATGTAGCAGGGAAAAAGGATTAAAGTATTGATAATGCTAATTCTACGTAACTAAACCTGACAGGTTTTTAAAACCTGTCAGGTTTGATTACTACAAAACATCAAAAAAACTAACCAATGACCAATAAATTAGACATCAAAGGAGATGGTAATACTACTTTCCAAAGCATTGAAAACAGCACTATTTCCGTATTTATAAATGGTGAAACCCGAAAAATCAAAAAACACCTCGGCACTATCCCAACTTTCCCCGAACTCTTCCTCGGACGAAACAATGAAGTCGAAACCATTCACGAATCTTTGACGACCAAACAAAACGTCTTATTATTAGTCAATGGAGCAGGCGGAATTGGCAAAACAACCTTAGCGTCTAAATACTATTATCAATACAAAGATTATTACCAACACTTAGTTTGGGTCTTTTCCGGAACATCTATTATTGATGCTTTATTGACTTTGGCAACATCTCTATACGTAGATTTTCCACCT
>CAWVWD010000468.1:0-4008 GCA_963933585.1 uncultured Saprospiraceae bacterium | reverse complement strand
GATGTTGACAATGATTTAGATTTGGATTTACATATTTCGAATCATGATGATGAAGATAATTTCTTATACTTGAATGAGCGTGGAAAGTGTGCAGCTAAAGCGTGTTTTACTTTTATAGGAACGAATACAAACGCAAGTGCTTTCGGTTCAAGAGTTAAAGTTTTAGCCACTATTGATGGTGTACAAAGATGGCAAATGCGTGAATTGGCATCTTTAACCGGTGGTGGAATCGGTGGACAAAATGAGTTAAAAACGTTGATTGGTTTGGCAGATGCAGCTCAAATTGATTCGATGATAATAGAGTGGGGGTCAGGTGTTGTTCAAACATTTGGATCAATGGCAATAGATACTTGTTGGGCAATTACGGAAGAAGATGGTTCTAAAGTTTGTGGAATTATTTATGAAGATGTAAATGGAAATTGCCAACAAGATGTAAATGAAGATGGAATTCCAAATATTCCAGTAACCGTTCAACCGGGTAATCGTCAGGTTTATACAGACGAAAATGGAGCATATGCTTTCAATCTTGCTCCGGGAACTTATACCATTACTCAGATTGAAAATGCGGCTTGGAAACAAAGCTGTGGCGGTGTGTCCAAAGTAGTGAATGTACTTGGAATTGGAAATGAATATTGTGGGAATGATTTTGCAGACACGGCAGCTTGTCAAAGCCCTGACTTATATATAGAATTGGCTACGACCGCTTTACGGGTTGGTTTTGAAAATCTTTATGCGATTACTTTCGGTAACAATGGAACGGAAGCTGCGATTAATACAGTCTTGAAAGTAGATTTCAGCCAATACGTTATTCCACTTTCTTCGTCTTTAGCTTGGGATTCAAAAGTAGGAACAGAATTTACTTGGAATATCGGAGCATTAGAAATCGGTCAACAATTTACAATTTATGTAGAAGATTCTGTTTCCACAGCGGCCACAATTGGTAATAATATTACCGTAATTGCCACGATTGTAGATAATGGTAGTATGAATGTAGATTGTAATACAATAGATAATATTGTAACGGATTTAAATGAAGCAGTTGGTGCGATTGATCCGAATGATATTCAAGTTTCACCGGAAGGTTTCATCTCCGTTGATCAAGAATTAATCTATAAAATTCGTTTCCAAAATGTCGGTAATGATTTAGTGAATCGTGTTATTTTGCGAGATGAATTACCAGAAGGTTTAGATTTAACAACATTAATAAGAGGTGCTGCAAGTCATCCTTATCAGTTTAGGATAGAAGGAGAACGTACTTTGGTTTGGGAATTTGACAATATCAATTTACCAGATTCTACTTCAAACGAACCAGAAAGTCATGGTTTTGCAACCTTCAAAATTACACCACAGTTGGATTTATCTGATGGTGTAGAATTACCAAATAGTGCTGAAATTTATTTTGATAATTCAGCAGTTGTAGTTACAAATACGGTAATTAATACAATTGGAGAACCAGCAGATGTGAAGCCAGGAGATATGATAATATTTCCGAATCCCATGAAGAATTATACCACAATTCGGATTATACCTCGTCAAGTTGGTTTGAACGAAGAAGAAATTGAAAGTATCGAAGTCTTTACGTCTTTAGGAGTAAAAGTTATTTCATTAAATAGTTTGACAGGAACACGTGTAACGATTGCGGTAGGGGAGTTGTCAGTAGGTTATTACATCGTACAAGTTAGATCGAATAAAGGAATTCTTTATGTTGGAAAACTCTTGGTGAGTAATCCGTAGGGATTAACTAAGAATTAAAAATAAAACGCCGATGACTTCGAAAGAAATCATCGGCGTTCTAAGTATAAGTAATGGCTGTTTTCCTCGCTGTAAACACTTTAAGATTTTCCTAAAACTAAACTTGCCAGTTAATCGGTTTTTTTCCTTGACTAATTAAAATCTCATTCGCTTTCGCAAAATGGCGATTACCCAAAAACGCATTTCCTGCCAAAGGAGACGGATGAACGGATTCTAAGACGTGATGTTTTTCTGTATCAATAAATACTTTTTTACCTTTCGCAAAATTCCCCCAAAGCATAAAAATCAAACCTTCTCGCTCGTCTGATAGCTTTTTAATCACCGCATCCGTAAACTTTTGCCAGCCGATTTTTTTGTGCGAACCAGCCTTTTTATGCTCCACGGTTAGCATCGCATTCAACATGAAAACGCCTTGCGTTGACCAATTCGATAAATCACCATGTTTTGGAATTTCAAAACCGTCAATATTTGCAGCTAACTCCTTATAAATATTTCGTAAAGAAGCCGGCGTTTTTAATTCTGGCGGAACAGAAAATGATAAACCCATTGCTTGATTTGGTCCATGATATGGATCCTGACCTAAAATTACGACATTCACTTCATTAAAAGGTGTCGAGTTAAACGCATTAAAAATTAAAGAGTTAGGAGGATAAATCGTTTTTCCTGCTTTTTTTTCTGCTATTAAAAAAGACTTTATCGCTAAAAAGTAGGTTTCTTGAAATTCGTTTGCTAAAACTATTTTCCAGCTTTCCTCTATTTTGACCGCACTTGTTTTGATTGACATATTTAGTTAATTCGTTGATTATTAATTTGTTAATTCACTCTTGAAGTATAATATTACGGTGTTCAATAATAATAATAATCAAGGAAACTAAAAACAATAAGGAATAGTTTTAAAAATATCTTGTAAAGTATTTGTTTTTTATGAAAAAAGCTATACATTTGCATCGCTTTTTAATCAAAGCATTATTAATGGTCCTGTAGCTCAGCTGGATAGAGCACCTCACTTCTAATGAGGCGGTCACAGGTTCGAATCCTGTCGGGATCACTATTTAAAATATAAAGGCTTGCAAATCAATGATTTGCGAGCCTTTTTTAATTTAGGGCACAGATTGCGATATATTTTTGGCATTTTTTACGAATCCAAATTTTACCGTCTTTTCTTGGTCTAACTTTATCACACTTAATCATTTCTATACTTCTGTTTTAAGCGAAACACTCTCTTACCGTTTTGATAGTAATTCGTTACTTTTACGCTTGATAATTTAGGTTATTTCCATATTACAATAGCTCAATTTCTTTTATCAAAAAATAATTTGATGTATTTCAATTAAAAATTACTTTGTTAAATAATAGATGTAAAAAAATATACAATTGTAAGTTGTTGACTTGCAATTGTATATGCCAAATTATAATTTTTTGAAATCTATGTTGAATCTTTTAAGTAGTAAACTGTTTTTTGTAAAAAAAAAAGATGTTTCTTTCTTTCGTCAACTAATAATACAATCCGACCTTTTTTATAGTACATTTATAATAATTCATATATGAACTATTGAAAAATAGGGCATAAATGAAAGTTAGTAGTGCAACAAAGCAGCATTACTATTTTGGGTTGTGATTATTGATTTCAGACTAAAAGTAGGTTAAAAACAGTTTTTTGTTGAAGTTTCGCATCAGCGAAACGAGTCTAAAATCGTTTAATCTTTTTAATCTTTCTAATCGTTTCAGTGCTTAAAAAAAAATCCGGCTTTAATTTTCAGGGGCTATCTTAGTGTACAAATTTTGCTTACTTTTTATCAAGAAAAAAGAAGTAGAATTTTCAGTAAGATATATAGTTCAATTTATCCAAAAGCACATAATTAAGAATCTGACCATGAATTTATAGATTTCGGCAATTTTTTTTGTCTTTAATGAGGTAAAAGATATAGATATAGTCTTAGTTATAGCGAGTATGTGAACGAAAATTAAGGATAAAAAAGTGCGTTAAAAATATAAATCTATTTGTACTTCATTCTTAAGGTCTTCAAAACACGACTATACATACTAATTAGTTCCTATAAAATAATATCATGGGTATAAAACAGCAATTGTTCATTTCTATTTGGAGTATGCTGCTTATTTCTATCACGGGTTTAAGTGGACAACCTTTGAAAAAAAATAATTATATCCCAAATATTCAGCGTTTTACCACCTTGGATGGCTTGTCTCACCGAAGCGTATCATGCGTATTTCAAGATCGTGATGACGTGATTTGGT
>CAWVWD010000467.1:0-4010 GCA_963933585.1 uncultured Saprospiraceae bacterium | reverse complement strand
CCATGAAACATAGCACTGTGATAATCGTCAAAATCTTTTTCATAATTTAATTTTTTATATTAATAAATAATAATTTGGTTAAAGTTGCTGTACACTTAACTTGACAGTACCTCTTTCCATTTATCGTACTTTACTCCTTTTTAAATGTTGTTATTTAAAAACAGTATCAGTTTTTAAAATAAACATAGTTTTAAGACACTTTCATCTTTCTACCAAACCTTTCTACCAAAAATCCTTCTGTAAAAGTTTACTTTTTCTTGAATTCATATACCGCAGAGAAGTAAGCTAAACGCCCAATCCTTGGTCCACCGTAAGTTTGAAACTGTTTGTTATTCATTAAATTTGAGGCACCTAATTTGAAAGTTGTATTAATAGAAGGCACTTTATAATTTATCTGTGCATCCAACAAATCGTAGGTTGGTACAAGTCCTGTAAATTGTGGAGAACCCTCAAATAAAAACCCTTGAATCCATTTATAATTCACATTAAATCCTAAACCTTTGATTGTTCTTCCTCCGATATTGAATTTTACATCACGCCCTGAAACGCTTAAATTAAATTTGTGTTCGGGGGTATTAAATGCTGGAATAATAGGGTCGTCATCAAACTCTTTATTCAATATATTCCAAGAGTAATTTCCTGCAACCATAAAATATTTTTTGAAATAATAATTTAATCCAATTGCAAAACCTTGTGTTGTTACCTGATTTATAGAGTTTGCAGCATAACGATATGCTTGAAATTCATTTGGCAAACCAATGGCATCAAACTCGACATCTAAACCAATATTGAAACCTAAGAAGTCATTATAGAAATTATAATAATAACCGGCATCAACATAAAGTTTATTAAATAAAGTCGTTCTATAACCAACTTCTAAAGTTCGTACTTGTTCAGGACGAACTTTAGAAATATCAAAATATTCCAATTTGCTTTGATCCAATCCGCTTCTATACTCTGTAAAGGATTCAACCGTAATTAAGCTATCCACACCGTTTAAGTTTCCGGCTAAAATTGCAGGACCAACATTTAAATTCAAGTATTGATCTGAAAGTGTCGGATTACGAATCGCTGATGAAAATGAAAAACGAATGTAATTGCCCGCTGATGGTTTCCAAACTAAAGAAGCCGCAGGAGAAACTAAAACGTTAAAATTTTCATTTTTATCTACCCGAACGGTTGCACTCAAAGTCAATTTATCATCTGCAAATTTCTTTTCAATCCCTGCATATGCACCAACTTCAAAATTTGTAATTTTTATATCTAAGCTATCATAAAATACCGTTCCTTTTGACTGCGGGGCATATAATCGACTATTTGCACCAATTCGAATATATTCTGCCCATTTAGGTTCAAATTTATATTCCCCATGAACATGATACAACGCTGAATTATCATAAAAACGAGTTCCATTTTCTTCTGAATTGGATAAACGAGAAGTGATATCACTAAATTCATCTTGAAAACGAGTTGTTCCTGGTTTAAAATAAGCTACATTAAGTCCTTGACCACCTTGATCTGCAACTCCGGCAGTTTCAGCATGAAATTCACTTAGTAATGCTGCATTATCTGTTAAAAAAGCATTTGCTGCTTCATTATCAAAATAGAAAGAGCCGTCAGGATTTTGTTGCGTTAAATCCAACTGAGGATAACCCATTGCTCTTAATTGAGGCTCAATATTATTTCTCCAATAGTTTACATAATCAATTCCCCACGTATCATTAGATTTTGCTCTTTCTTGTAGTTTTAAAGCCGTGAAATATGGATCATAAGAGTTTCCAGCATTACTTTGAGTCGTATAAGCACGAAGGAAAAACTTATCTGCTTTTTTAAATTCAATTCTATGTTGAAAGAATAAAATATCTTTTAAGCTAAATCGATTATCACCTTGGTAAACCGTCGTACCATTTCCAAAATTAGAAGATAAAATCAATTCTGGTGATAATTCTTTCTTAGAAGGACTTGTACGAATATGTACAGCCGCACTTGCTTTTAAGTTTCGAGTATCATAATCTACTAAATCCGATTCTTGATAACCCGTTCTATGAAAACGTCCTAAACCAATAAAATTCCAAGGTGCAGCAGTCGTCAAATCCATATTTGAACGATATTCGTCACCATAAATATTAACACCATCAAAGCGACCAGGGTTATTCACCTCAGAATCACTATCAAATACAGGGTCATAATTTTTTGCTTGCCAATCATCGGCACGTAAGTAAGAAAAGTTAAATTTATATCCTACGACCTCATCTCCGTTAGCATTTTTAAAAACATCCGCCCAACGCAATGCCATTTCTGCTAAATTTCGTTCCCCTCCTTTTAAGGAAGCAGACAAACCTTTCTGGAAAAATGGATTTTTGGTTTCCATACTAATCACACCATTAAAAGCATTTGGACCATAAAAAGCAGAACTCGCGCCTACAATTAAATCTACTTTCAAAACATCCAACTCCGAAGAGCCCAAGAAATTTCCCAAAGAGAAGTTTAAGCCGGGAGCTTGATTATCTACACCATCAATGATTTGTAAAGAACGTACAGGGCTTGTACTATTGAAACCACGAGTATTAATAACTTTAAAACCTAAACTGGCCGCTGTTAAATCTACCCCTTTTAATGAACCCAAACCATCATAAAAGTTATCCGAAGGTGTTTCTTTGATTGACAATAAATCCATTGACTCAATCGTAAGTGGAGCAGCCTTTTGTTTCTCAGAAATTCGTTGACCAGTCACAGTAATGTCTCCTCCTATAGTAATTCCATCATTTTCGGACATTTTGATTTTAATCGGCTCATCGATAGAAATGATTTCTACTTCTTGTACATTATAACCAAGATAAGATACGACTAATGTAATCGGCAACACTTTATCTGTCTTTAGTGAAAAAATCCCATCATAATCTGTCACCGTTCCAATCGTCGTATTTTTTATAATAATACTCGCACCAATCAAAGGTTCTTTGTTGGATTGATCTTGAACTTTGCCTTTAATCGTGGTTTGAGCGAATATTGTTATAGAAAAACATAACAATATCGCACTCGCCAATAAGCGAACTATTGATTGCTTCATAATTTAGTTTTATTTTAGGTTGCATTTAGTTTATCGAATAGTAAAACTACCGAACTTTAATTAGATTATAATTATTTGTCAAAAAAAAATGACTGTTTTTTTTAGGTTTCTACCTTTTCTACCAGTTAAAGTATATCTATTCTGATAAATTAACCTAATATTATTTGGTTTTATGAAATCTGACAAACTTTTAAAAATAAATAAGCTCACCTCTAATTTCATTGTTTTATCTTATTTGATGATACCAAGATAGGGTAACTTTAAAGAGAACTGGTTTAAACGGGAAACCAAATAAGCTATTTATTAAACGAGTTTAATGGATTTGTTAGCTTATGTAATTCAAGTTCAAACGTAAGCTCAAATAACAGCGTGTATTACTGAATTTTTTATTTGAATTTTATATTATTTTAAGTTTTCCTAAATTTTTGTAAGACTTGAAAATGGGATATTAAATAATTTAAGAACTCATTTGAAAATTTATTTAAAACTAAAACATAATTTTTTGCAATAAAATTGCAAAATAATAATCAAAATTGTACTTTTGCAATCCAATTGAAACATTTAGCTTTAAAAGTTAATTGTTAAACTATAAATGCTCTTGTAGCTCAGTTGGTTAGAGCATCTGACTCATAATCAGAGGGTCCATGGTTCGAGCCCATGCGGGAGCACTTTTTAAAGAATTAAAACGCTGTAAGTCAATGACTTATGGCGTTTTTTGTTTTAAGAGGTCAACTTTTAAACTTTCCATTTGTCATAAGCCCCTTCATTTAATCATCCATTTTATAGATTCGTTTCCTAAAATCAAATAAAAATCTAATTGTAGTAAAGCAATCCAATAAAACGCCTTTGTCATTTATTGAAAAAGTAGATTATGGTGTTGGAAAACGATATTCAATCTTTACATGATATTTTTTAATATTTTTCCGTTGTATTATTATGT
>CAWVWD010000466.1:0-4011 GCA_963933585.1 uncultured Saprospiraceae bacterium | reverse complement strand
AAGTCAAATTAAATACCACTACGAATTTACGCAGATTTTATGATTTTTAATAATCTTGCTGAATTTCATCTTCACACTATGAAATTTCAACAAAAAATAATAAAAAAATTGATTCGTAAACAAGGTAAATCAGTTCTTTACGAAGTAAAAATGGAGTATAAAAACAAAAAAAACTCATTCCTTGCAGAATGAGTTTTTTCAAAGTTATTCATACTTCATTGAAACGAAAAGTTATAAATTACTTGTCTTTATTCCATTGTTTTTCAAAATTAGTATTCAAATTACGAATCATTCGACTTTGCTCTTTAAGTGTATTTCTTAATTCTTTCACTTCATCCATCAACATATTTTGAATATTTTGAGGAGAAGGCAAAAACGGACTAATCTTCGCTCGAACATACCAAATCTCTCGCACGTCACCGATGCTAATATCAAAAGGTTCGTAATAACCGTTATCGGAAATTAAAGTTAACTGCTTATCCGCTTTTATCTTATTTGTCAATCGCTTCACCAAAACGTCACCTCTTGTCACGACGACATAAACGTAATTATCTTTAATCGACGTTTCCCAGAGTGTCGGTTCAAGGTAACTACAAATCACCTTATCCCCTTCAAAAAGCGTCGGTTCCATACTATCACCAGCTACATCGAAGGAGCGATGTGTCCCTACTTTATATTTATAATCCGGCAATGAAAAAGTTGGCAAATCTTGAATAAATGTTGGATCAGTAAGTTCACTCGCATAACCAGCATGCGCAGGAACTGGAACATGAACAATACGTTCATCATCCGAAGCATTCGTAACAATGGTCAATACTCGAAAACTTTTATGATCTTCCTCGGTCATAAACATTGGTCCTTCACCAGTATAAATATAAACAGGATTTATTTTATAAACGTCTACTGCTTTTCGTAATAATTCAATCGTAACATCTCTCCTCCCCTTCAAAATTTCACTCAAACTCTGTGGTAGATAATCCAATGAAAGTGCAAATTGACGACTCGAACGAACCCGGTTCTCATCCCGAAGTTTGTTATGACATTGTATGAATCGTTGTGTAATAATACTATTGGAATCTTTCATAATGATTATTTAATAATTGCAAACTAAGCAATAAGTTTATATTTTTATTATGCAAAATAGTTACATTTTAGTAAAAATAAAGTGTTTGCGTATAAAAATCAAATAATTAGTGAAATTTATTTATTTTTATGTGAATATTTTGTGAATATTGCCATCTAATTGCGAACAGACTGCCGAATTTCAAATATATCGAAGTTATTTGTATATGTATATAATATGTTTTGTAACATTTTAATTCTGCATACGTTATGACACTGGGACAGCGTTTAAGCACTTTCTTTAAAAGAAAATTGTTCAGAATCTGTTTCCTATTTTTAACTAAAACCTTACTCATGATTATCAAGTTAATTGGATTAGTGATCATTGTTGTGCTATTTTATATCACTTTCAAGGGTTCTATTAAACCTCAAAAAAAGAAATCTACAAAATATTTGTAGAAAGAAATTATAAAAGGCTATCTCGAAAGAGATGGTCTTTTGTAATTATATTCACTTCTTTAATTCACTACAGTATTTGAGGCTTTTCATGGGGTTTCTTTGATTGCTTCGCAATTTTTTTGACCGAAACACAATAATATATTTAAATTCGAATCTATCTTTTATGAATTAGGTTGAACGAAATAAAAAGAAAACGCTGCGAAACTCTTCAAACTCCACGGGGAACATTTCCATAAAACACAATAAAGCATATTTTACTTTGCGTCGCTTTTTTTACTTGTAGTACTCATACAAATGCTCAATTTTGATTGTCAAATGAAGTCGTAGCAATACCTCTAAAAGTTAGTAACAAAGTTATTTACGGCTACCGTTCTAAGGTTAAAAAGCCTTGATGTCGCTCTAACATAGTTGAGAGTTCCCAGAAAAAATCAGAATAAACTACTAAAAATGGCAAAAAATACCGAAAATGTCACTTTCTTAAAATTTCAGATAAATTATTTTATAATCTTAGAATAATACTTCAACTCGTTGATTCGCAAACAATTATAGAAAGACTTAGGACGAGAATTAGCGTTCCTAGGATTTGATTTTAATTTTTCATAAATAGATTTTTTTGTTTTAAAAAACTGTTTTTATAAATGGTTCTTATACATTTGTAATTGGCATTTTCAAAAAAGTAATAATCAAACAATCAGATAAAATGAGTTTTTATAACAATAAAGTAGTTTGGATAACGGGCGGTTCTTCGGGAATCGGGGAAGCGATGACGAAGCAATTGAATGCTTCCGGAGCGAAAGTAATTATTTCGGCAAGACGAATCGAGGAACTGAATCGAGTAAAAAATGCTTGTAAATTTCCCGAAAATATAGAATGTGTGATTCTTGATGTAACGGATGCTCAAGCTGTAAATCAAGTCGCAATCAACCTTTTAGAGAAATATAACAAAATTGACATTTCGATTCTGAATGCCGGTGTTAGTCAGCGTTCCTTGGCAGCAGATACTTTACTTTCTGTGGATAGACGAATTATGAATATCAATTATTTTGGTGCAATTTCTGTTGCGAAAGCGTTGTTACCGAATATGCTTCAACATCAATTAGGACATTTTGTGGCGATCAGTAGTTTATCTGGAAAGTTTGGTGTTCCACTTCGGACAGCTTATTCTGCCTCCAAACACGCTTTGCACGGTTTTTTCGATGCTTTACGAGCAGAAGTTTTTGAACATAATATCAAAGTAACGTTGATTTGTCCAGGTTTTATTAAAACCAATATTTCTGTAAATGCCTTGGTTGGTCAAGGTCAAAAACATGGCGTTATGGACGAAAATCAAAATAAAGGTTTGACACCAGAGCAAGCTGCCAAAAAGATTTTGAGTGCGGTAGAAAAAGGTAAACGAGAAGTTGCATTCGGTGGAACAGAAGCGATTGCGGTTTATTTAAAACGCTTTTTTCCAGGAGTTTTAGCAAGAATTTTAAGAAATAATCGAACAAAATGATTCACAGAAATCGTATCGATTTTATCAATAAAAAATTATGGGCGGAGATTGGAAAGAAATGTTGACAGCAGCGGAAAATGATGATTTAGCTTTGGTTCAATATCATATCGAAACAGGAATCGACCCAAATTATCAACATCCCGAATTACTGACAACGCCTTTGATAGAAAGTGCTTTGGCTGGTCATTTTGAAATCGTAGCTTACCTTTTGGATATTGGTGCAAAACCTGAAATCAGAGGTGCATTTGATGGTTTGACGGCTTTGGATGTTGCGAAAATTAAAAAGCATAAGAAAATTATTCGATTATTGGAAACTGCTTTGGGTCTGGAAGAGGAGGAAAGTAATACAAAAAAGGGATTTTTGAATCGAATTTTGAGTATTTTCAAAAGATAAGAAAATTTCATAATATGAAAATTACCAAGCAAAACACAAAACAGTACAAATGGGGAGATAAATCTAATGGCTGGTACTTTTTAGAATCTCCACATTTGCACATTATCGAAGCATTAATGCTGCCAAACGCAGCCGAAACTAAATATTATCACAATACTTCAGAACAGTTTTTCTATATTATCAAAGGTATTGCAACCTTCGAAATTGGAAACGAAATCCATAAAATCCAAGCACGAGAAGCCATCTATATCTTACCAGAAGTCAAACATCAAATAAAAAATCTAACGAATAAAAATTTAGAATTTATCGTCATTTCACAACCAGCAATACTAAATTATAGAATCAATAAACCATTTGAAAATAATATTGGCGAAAGCCAAATAATAAATCTCAATAACAAACAGTTCAAGGGTTTAAGCAATTCCAAAAATGGCGAAGTTAGCGATGAAACCATTTTCACTTATCATCAGAAAAACGACATCATTTGGGCGACTTACGAAGGTGGCGATATTAAGTTCGGAACGTTGAGCGGAAGCATTATTGATAATCAATTAAAATTCAATTATCAACATCAAAATCTACAAGGAACGTTTCTAACGGG
>CAWVWD010000465.1:0-4014 GCA_963933585.1 uncultured Saprospiraceae bacterium | reverse complement strand
ACCATACGCATCTTTCATATTTTCTTGCAATTCTGAAACCTCAAAATAAATACTCGAAACATTCAATAAAACAGCTTCCAAATGAACGGAAGAACTGCCGGCAATAATCAAATCTTGACGTTTCAGGAAGTCGAAAATACTTTCTGTTTTCGTAGATTTTTTGATAATATTCGGAATTTCAAAAATACGTTTATCGCCAGGATGTGGGCGGAAAGTGATTTTGCATTCTGGAAATTTCACTTGAGTCGCATTTATCAATCGTGTGATATTGGCTTGATTATCCAATAAATTAGCACAAATACCAATATTTTGAATGGTCGTTGAATCATTCCGAAATTGAATAAAATTATCAAATTTCGGCATTCCGATTAGTCGAACATCACCTTTAATTATGCCGAGCGTTTTGTATTTATCCCAAGCTCCTTGACCTTCTAAAAGCGATAAATCAAAGTCCAATGGTGGCATAAAATTACTAATCGAAGCGTGCTGAATATAAACTATTGGAATATTCAATTCTTTGGCGGCATAACGTAAAGCCCGTTGTTTTTCGCTATGATCATTTGCTAAAATCAAACATTTGGGACGATATTTTTCCAAAGCGGCATAAGCGACTTCATATAATCCAACACAATTAAAAAGGAAATCACCATATTTTACAGCACGATTTCCATATCTGTGCCAAAAATAATTCCATATTTTTGGAAACTTCCAAGCACTTAAAACTGACCGATAGAATGGAATTTGAAAGTGATCATTTTCGTGCAATGGAATGCCATAACCGACTAAAATCGAATCCTCCAACTCCTCCAATAAAAACTTCAAAGTACTTCGATTATTCTGCGAACCAATAAATAACCAAGCCTTTTTACCAATATTTTTAGTCGTAAAATGCGATTTAAATTTTCGATTATATTCAAAATGCCGCTTTGCAAATTTCGCAAACGGCATCATATAATTTATCAGTTTTGCTTTCCAATTTTCGCCGGTAAACTGTTTCCGAACCGTTGGAACTGCTACTTCTAAATAATTTTGAGCAAAATAAAATTTCAAAATATCATCATAAATCTTTTCCATAAGTCTTTTTTACGGACGTTTTGTTCGATGGTGAAGAGGCGGAGTAATCGTAAGAAAATAAAGATTATTCTTTCGTTGAGATTCCCTTCCTTTTAAGGGAAGGGTTCAACCATCAAACGACTCCTTTGCGATAGCCATAGCTGGACGAGCGTCCGTTTAAGCAACTTGGTGCCCTCGAGATGCTTCTAATAATTCAAACCAATCCTCTTGTATCAGATTAATTTGAGTGGCATCTACCGCTTTTTTCAATCTATCAATTCGAGCGGTTCCCAGCACAGGATGAACTTTTGACGGATGTTTGAGTAACCATGCGAATAGAATTTGGTCAATATCAGCATTATATTTTTCGCCTAATTTTTTTGCTACTTTTTGAATACGAATGACTTGTTTATCTTCTAAATCCGTAAATACTTTTCCGCCGCCAAGTGGCGACCAAACCATCGGAGGAATTCGTTTTATTAGACATTGATCGAACGTTCCATCGAAAAATGGCTCTGTGTGCATAATCGATGCTTCAACTTGATTAGTCTCTAATTTAAAATGCCAATTCAACATTTCAAATTGCGACGGTGTAAAGTTAGAAACACCAAAAAATTTGACTTTCCCTGCTTGTCGTAATTGACGGAAAGTTTCTGCAATTTCTGCAGGATTCATCAATGGACTTGGACGGTGAATTAATAGCAAGTCAATATAATCAGTATGTAAGTTTTGCAGCGATGTGTCAACCGATTGCAAAATATGTGAATGGCTACTATCATAAGACGCTATCTTATGATTTGGTCGATTTGGAGCGAGCATTTTGATACCACATTTCGTAACGATTTGCAGCTGTTGCCGCAAAGACGATTTATTTTTAATGGCTTCACCAAATGTTGTTTCTGTGGTATAATGACCATAAATATCTGCATGGTCAAATGTAGTAACACCTAATTCAATGCTTTGCTCAATGAGTTTTTGCATTTCGTTTGAAGACAAATCGTGTCCCCAAATACCCCATTTCATCACACCAAAAACGATACGAGATAGGTATAATCTTTCAGGATTTCTAAAGTTAGACATAACAATTAAAGGTTTTACAGTTTTGTATTTCTAAAGATATGAAGATACGAATAAAGGAGGAATTCAGGTGAATATCTCTAAAGTATTATACGTTTTTGAAATATAGAATAATCATCATAAAACAAAATATTACAGTTAAAATATTGAAACTATTTGTTTTTAAAACAAAATATTGTAAATTGCGGTAGGTTTTGCAACAATTTATTGTTTTAAAAAGAATTTCAGCATGAAAAAATACAATGGTCAGGATAGAGTCGCACTCACAAATAGGTTTGCGGAAGTATATCAATTATTAAAGGGAAAAGGAGAAATTCGGAAGAATCATTCTACAAAAAGTAAAGCTGCTTTTGCTGAAAAACTTTTAGGTTCAAAACAATACGGACATTTACTGGATAAGTTTTTAAATCAAAAAAGACAGATAGATTATAAGCACGCTCGCATTTTATGTAATGAATATGGTGTGAATGAATCGTATATGTTTGATGGAATTGGGAAACCTTTTGGTCTTGAGATTTCAATTAAAAAAAACCAAGAAACGGTTCCCTCAAAAACGATTAAAAGTCGTTATATCACTCCTGTAACAAGAGGAAATATTCGCTTCACAAACGTCAAAGCCTTTGCAGGTGCATCAGTTGACGTAGGTCCTTCGTCTGATGAATCTGAAGGTTATAACTTCGCAATTCCGGGTGTACAAGGCGATGGTTTATTCGCTTTTCACATTGAAGGAAATAGTATGTATCCAGTTTTGAATTTTGGTGATTTGGTGATTTGCCGAGAGATTGAACATATTGATGATATTCATGAAAACGAAATTTATGCAATTAAAAATAATGGTTCGATTTGGGTAAAATACATTCAGCCGATTTACAAAAAGGATACGGTTAGAGAATTAAAACTCATTTCTGCAAATTATTTAGAAAATGATCCTTTCATAGAAGAAGTCAATGACTTTACACGTATTTATAAAGTTATCCGACGTATTAGCGATATGTAATTCATAGGCATGAAGGTGTTTTCATATGAAGGTTTATGGTTCAAATTTATAGAGCACAAAAATTAAACAAAATACAATATCACCAAAAAACTTAAATAAAATACGCAAAATAGTTTTAATTTGAAATAATTTGTTTTATCTTGCGGTTGTTTTAGAAACAGAATCAATCATAATCGAATGACAGAACGTATCGCATTAAATGAACGGTTTAAGGTTGTTTTTGAAGAGCTTGTGAAACGAGCAGAAATTGTAAAAAGTAATCGTGTAAAAAGCATGACTGCTTTTGCCCAAAAATTGGGAACGAGAGGTCATATCATTACCTGTTATTTGAATGATACGGACGATCGAAAAATTACACTTGATCAAGCAAAAAAGTTATGTGATAGCTTTGGTGTGAGTGAAGATTTTATGTTTAAGGGAGAAGGCAAATTATTTTTGAATAAAAAGGATTTGCCTTCTCCAGACGAACGAATAGCGATGATATTAAATATTCCTTTCCATCCTAATATATTATTTACAAGTGTTGAGGCTTTTTCGAGTAATACGATAAGCGTTGAAGTCTTGGAAGATAATCAGCGATTTTTTATTCCGGGTGTTGATGGTGATTTGGTGGCTTTCAATATCAATGGCCGAAGCATGGAACCGACGGTTACAAGTGGCGATATGGTGATTTGTAGTCCAGTCCAGCAAAATAGTCATATTCGAGATAATCAAGTTTATGCGATTGTGACGAATTCTGCAGTTTGGGTAAAACGCGTTTACCGTCAGTTTGACTCTAAAGGAAATTGTACACATTTAAGGTTGGTTTCAGATAATGTAGAAGAGTTTGATCCCTTTGTGGTCGATGTTTTAGAAATCAGAAAGATACTTAAAGTGAGAAAACGATT
>CAWVWD010000464.1:0-4028 GCA_963933585.1 uncultured Saprospiraceae bacterium | reverse complement strand
TTCCAACGATTATAACGATTCCATGAATTATATGAATATGCAGGAGCTATATAAATCGTAGTGATCGGAGAATAAGGATTATAGTAGTAAGTATTGGTATAATAATTACTATAATAACCACTATTTCCAGAACGGTGGAAACGACGAATACGAGAAGAATATTCATATTCGTTATCGACATAGTAATCTTCCTCTACATACTCAGCGTTATTCGATGAATATTCTGAGCCAGAGTTTGTATTATTATTAGATGTCGAAATATTACCTACAGCAGATACTTCATCACTGGGATTGAAGTATATATCATCGTATTCTTGCGCTATCGCGGTGAAGCTAAATGCTAAAAAAGCGGCAACAAGAGTGAATAAATTAAATTTTTTCATGTTATTTATGTTTTTATAGTCAATTATTGGACTCTCTTCAATAATAAAATCCTGTTTTTACTATTTTTGTTTCGAATATACGACTTATTAAGCAATTACAACAACTCTTTTATGTGAGTTTAACGTTTGAAATGATGAAAATGACGTTTGAGTTATTTAATGTCTAAAATCAGAATTGATAAAAAGTAAAGACGAAATAGAGAAATATTCAATCGAAGGAATTTGATTATAAATAATTCATTATCAAGTGTTTTTAAAATTTGGAATCATTATAATTGATTTCGAGTTTGACGTATAAAATTTTTAATAAAAATGATATTCGGATATATTTCGATATCAACTATTCAAAAAGAATCATGGCAACGAATAAAGAAATTACGAATCGTTCGGAAGGTTATTCACAATGGTATAATGATATTGTAAATAAAGCGGGATTGGCGAGTCATTCGGCGGTTAGAGGTTGTATGGTCATTAAGCCTTACGGGTTTGCGATTTGGGAAAAAATGCAAGCTCAATTGGATACAATGTTTAAGGAAACAGGACACGTGAATGCCTATTTTCCTTTATTTATACCAAAGAGTTTTTTGAGTAAAGAGGCGGAACATGTTGAAGGATTTGCGAAAGAATGTGCAGTCGTTACCCATCATCGATTGATGGCAAATCCTAATGGTGAAGGACTTGTAGTAGATCCTGAGGCAAAACTGGAAGAGGAATTAATCGTACGTCCGACTTCTGAAACGATTATTTGGAATACTTATCGGGACTGGATTTCTTCTTATCGTGATTTGCCATTATTGATTAATCAATGGGCGAATGTGGTTCGTTGGGAACTGAGAACTCGTATGTTTCTGAGAACAACAGAATTTCTTTGGCAGGAAGGTCACACGGCTCACACGACTAAGAAAGAGGCGCTTGAGGAAACGTTAACGATTTTGGATATTTACGCTAAGTTCGCAGAGGAATGGATGTCTGTTCCTGTGGTAAAAGGTGTAAAAACGCCTAATGAGCGTTTTGCTGGGGCGAATGATACGTATACAATTGAGGCATTAATGCAGGATGGAAAGGCTTTACAATCTGGAACTTCTCACTTTTTGGGTCAAAACTTCGCAAAAGCATTTGATGTAAAATTCTTGAATCAAGCGAATAAGGAAGAATACGTTTGGGCGAGTTCTTGGGGCGTTTCGACTCGTTTGATGGGTGCTTTGATTATGACGCATTCGGATGATAATGGATTGGTTTTACCTCCAAAGTTAGCTCCAATTCAAGTCGTTATTATTCCAATTCCAAAGGCAAATGGTGTAATTACGGAAGTTGCAGAAGGAATTATGGCGGAATTGAAAGCGAAAGGAATTTCTGTAAAATATGATAAAGATAAGAAGAATCGTCCTGGTTTCAAATTCGCTGAATATGAGATGAAAGGTGTTCCTGTTCGTTTGGCAATTGGTAAACGTGATTTGGAAAATGGTGTTGTGGAAGTAGCTCGTAGAGATACTTTGGAGAAGGAAAGTATTCCTTTGGAAGGTATTGCAGATTACGTGGAAAACTTGCTAGTAGATATTCAAGATAACTTGTTGAATCGCTCAAAAGTGTATAGAGCGGCACATACAACGGAAGTGAACTCTTGGGAAGAATTCCAAGATACTTTAGAAAATAAAGGTGGTTTTATCTCGGCTCACTGGGATGGAACGACGGAAACTGAATTAGAAATTAAGGAAGCCACTAAATCGACGATTCGTTGTATTCCTATGGATAATCTATTGGAAGATGGTGTTTGTGTTTTTTCTGGAAAACCTTCTAAACAACGTGTTTTATTTGCGAAAGCATATTAGAATAATGATGAATTATAAATTATGGACTGTGTTGATGTGAATTTGAATTTTACGTTAGGACGTGAAATCGTTTATTGTTTGTAATTTATTCAGGATAGAGAAATCCGTCAACTTATTTATTTAGGTTGGCGGATTTTTTTTGTTAATTCTGTATTAAACGGTGATGATTATTGGTTTCTTCGAGTCATAATATTTTAAGATTGATAATTAGGAACTAATAACGGACGTTAAAGCTGTATTCTAATCTAAAATCTAGCTGATTTTAAAATGACGGATGAATTGTCCGTGTTCCTTTTAAATAAAATAAGATGAAATATTTATTAGCTGTAATCTTCCTTTTTGGCGGTTCATTTATCGCTTTTGGTCAAAAACATATTACTAGAGAATTCGATAAGCGAGTGGAATATGAAAAACAAGTGAGGACTTGGAGTGGTCGTTATGAGGTTGCTTATAGTTGGCAAAATCCGGGGATGGATACTTTAATTGTAGTGAAGCGAAAGGGTTTATATGGCATTTCGAATTTGAAAGGAAGGGAACGTTTACCGACAGTTTATGATAAAATTATCTGGTTCAAAAACGATTTGGCTTTGGTGAAAAATAATGATCGTTATGGTTTTCTGAATCGGGATTTAGAATGGGAAATTCCATTGAAGTATGAATATGCGAATTCGTTTGAGGACAGTTTGACATTGGTGAGATTGAATGATTTGTGGGGGTTTATTAATTCGGCAGATTCGGCGGTGATTCCGATTATTTATGACAATGCAAGTGAATTTCGTTCTGGACTGTCGAGAGTAGAAAAGGATGGGAAATATGGTTTTCTGAACCCGAAAGGCGATATTGTTATTCCGATTCAATATTATTATGCAGCTTCTTTTTCTGACAGTTTAGCGGTCATTCGAGATAATAATAAGTGGGGGTTTGTGAAGCCGGATGGTAAGGTAGCGATTGAATTTCGTTATGATTTTGCGTATTCATTTTCTGAGGGTTTGGCAATTGTTCGAAAAAATGATTCTTATGGCGCAATTAATACGAAAGGGGAGATTGTAATTCCATTTCAGTACGATGATTTGGAGCGTTTCATAAATGGACGAAGTATTGCGAAAATAGGTGACGTTTATGGTGTTATTAATAAGGATAACGATATGGTTGTTCCTTTTGAATATGAGCGAATTAGAGCCTTTTCTTATGGTTTAGCTCCTGTTTTGAAAGAATTCAAATGGGGATTTATTGATACTTTGGGACAGGTTATTATTCCATTGAAATATCGGAAAGTTAGTTCATTTAATAATGCTTATGAAGGTTTGAATCATTCGACTTTGTATGTGGCGAGAGTGAATGATAATGGTAAATGGGGGTTAATTAATCGACATGGATATGAGGAATTACCGTTTATTTATAATCATATTGGAACGTTTCGAGATGGTCGGGCGATTGCGTTGCGGAATCAGCGATATGGCGTAATTACACCAACTGGAGAAATCCTTATTCCGCATCAATATCAAAAAATTAAACCTTATGAATCCGGTTTGGCAATTGTTAAAAAAGGTGAAAATTGGGGTGCAATTAATTATGATGGAACGCCTATTATTCCAATAGTTTATGGAGAAATAAGTCCTTTTCAGTTTGGTTTTGCAAGAGTTCGTAACGTTGAAGAAGGAGCGAAAAATGAAATGGGTTTTGTGCATACAAAATCAAAATATGGCTTTTTAAATAAAAATGGAGGAATGATGATTCCTGTCGAATACGATGATGCTGGATTATTTTATCAAGGTTTGGTGAAAGTGGGACAGAATGGTTTGTATGGTTTCATTAA
>CAWVWD010000463.1:0-4042 GCA_963933585.1 uncultured Saprospiraceae bacterium | reverse complement strand
CACCATTTACGGTAGGAAAGGTATGATTAATTGAAGCGTTTGGAGCAACAATATTACCTGTATTGTCACCAAAATCCCAAGTATAAGTTAGATTGTTATTATATCCATCTGCCGTAAAGGTTGCAGTTTGGTCACAAGTGTTTACAATTTTCGTAAAAGCCGCACTACACTGCCCAAACCCATAATTCAAACTAAAAAGAACAATCGCAAAAGTTAAATAAAGATGTTTCATAAAAAATAGAAGTGAGGATAAACTGTAGTAAAATGCTTTACTATGGTTTATCATTAAGGTTTTATATTAAGTTTCGTTTTGGTGTTTTGGTGTTGTACTTTTTTAAAAGAAGCTATTACAATCCAGAATATTCCGTCCTTGCTTTTGATTCCATTTGTTGGCTCTTTGCGTTGGATTGCAAGTCAATCTGGGTTCATCTAATCGGATACGGATAGAAAATTCTAAGCTGCCGCCCGTTAAATTTGTCCGTAAACCAATCGGTTGTGTATCATAGCTAAGTCCAAAAACGACAGGGACTTCTTCGTTTATCAAGGCTTCATATCCTGTTACGATGATAAAAGAAGGTGCATTTAGCGTATTCAAAGGACTTTCTGGACGGCGGAAACTGGGATGTTGATAAAAAAGACCAGCATACAAACTCAAGGGTGTTTGAATATAAGCGCCCCATGAAAACGTTTTCATCAAAGCCGTAGAATCGGAATATTGAAACTCCATTTTGAAATTAGGAATGATATAATATTTTCGATCCTTCCGCTGACGATAATTGCTGCGAGGTGCAGAAGCAAAAGGAATTTGAGTACCGCCATGAATGGTAATTCTTTTCGGCAAACGGTGTTCCCGACCATCATACAAAGACTGTTCTGGAGCAAGGGTATGATTATAAGCAATGCCGACCGCACTTCTAATCGGTGTTTGCTTAAAAGAAGAGGGCGTTTCAAAACGAACAATCGTTCCGACATCTAAATCGAAATCATTCACCCGATTGCTGGTCAATTGAGCTTGCGTCGCATTTGTAAAACCATAGACAGGGTCAATTTCATCAGAAAAGTGAAGGTTAAACCACCGCAAACTCTTACTTGAAAAACCGCCTCTTGCTCCAACGTGAAGGTTGATATTTTTACCCAACGCAACAACATGAGAATAAGTCAAGCTCCCCCCTTGATTTAGATAATATCCTTCGCCCTCCGAATCTCGGTAAAGACTAAAACCTAAAGCCATAGGCCAATAACAAGGTTTGATTTCAAAGGTAGCACTACTTGTCGTGTATCTTTTCGGTACTTTAATCCATTGTTCTCTTTGCGTAAACGTAAAACCTATTCCGTTTTCCATACCGATAAAGGCAGGATTGAGGTAAGCACGATTGGCATAGAATTGAGAAAAAGTCGGATCTTGTGCTTTGAGGGATTCAAAAGAAAATAAGACTATTATCAATATCAAAATAAGGTTTAGGGCTTTCATATTAGTTTTTTTTTGAATAAGATGATTTTAAATAAATCAAAAAAACATTTCATTACTTTCAATTTATCAGCTACAAATGTAATAACAATAAATGGAACGGCAGCTGTACAATGAAAACCAGCCTTAAATAAAAATGAAAAAGCACTCTAAATCATTATAATTACGTCATCTATAAACTGTCACATAAATAGATATAATCGTTACTAATACTAAGTTACAAAACCTACTTTGGCATAAATATTCCTATCAAAATATCTATTCAAATGATTAAATTAGATTTTACAGCTTGAATAAAAAAATATTTTCATTAAAAGTCAAAAAAAGTTTTTTTGACTTTTAATCTTCCTATTAATAACAGATTAAAAAAATGTAAAGGATAAATTACTGCAAATAAAAACATTCAAAAGGCTAATATCAAAGGTTATAATTTTCTTTTTTAGGTTTACGCTATTAACTTTTATACTAATATTGATGCTAAAACCAGAATTTAAATACCTGCGAAACCAGCACGCAAAAGCAGTAGTAAGGTTAAAATTAACCAAGGAATCAGTTTTCAAGCACAAACGCATCAAATTATTTTGTGCACAGCATTTATTTAAAATGTTATCCTGTTTTTGTATTAAAACTTTATTTAAATAGGATAATATACGGCAATTTTAAATTATGCTTCTTTTTTTTGATATGAAATCGGGATTTCCAACTTGATAAAAGAGACGAAATCAAGGTTTAATAAACTTTTTAATGGTTGAAAATCTTGAAAATCTAAAATTCAAACCCAGGATCACAATTTCATTTTAGTGGATTTGCCCCTAAAAGGTACTAGGATTCGCCACAGCAACTTTTTCCATCCTCTTGCATAGGCGGACATTTTACAGTTCCGTAGCTACAAAATACGCAGCAATCTCCCTTGTTAGGTTTTAGAAGGATGGTACAACTTTCGCATTTATAGAAGAATTGACAAGCGTCGGTCGGCATTTCTTCTTCTTTAGAATGTCCGCAGTCGGGACAAGTAACTATTGATTTTAATTCAACTTTATTTATCATAATTATTTGATTTTAAGCATTTTATAACTTTTGACTTCATAGCCTGTTGATTTAATAGCTTTTTCTATCGCACTTGCAGAAGTCTTCGTTTTATCGAATTTCACAATGACATATTTATTTTTTTAACGAATGCTATGGTTTATCACTTCCATCACCGAAAGCCGTGACAGACAAAGGCATTGCCAATATAATCGCATCAATATAATTTTGAAAAATCTTATAAGATTGCCGTAATATTTTATTTTGATGCTTTGGATTTTGCATCAGTGATCAAAGGCAATTCTCCTTTTAGTAATCCACAACCCATCATTTTATCTCCGAAATAAGGATTTTCAATTTCCTTTTTATTACTGATCCAATCCGCACCTTTATGATTAAAAGCCATCGGACAATGGTGTTTGTACAAAGCTTTTCCCTCCGTTCCGAAAGCTTGTAAAGTATTTACCAACGTACCAGAAATATATTGAAAGTGCTGCCGTTGAGCTTTCATCTGTCCAACGGGTGGCAAACGAGCATCTTTCAAATCCATGATTTTTTGATTACGAATCGTCATTACTTGTAACTGTTTCATCCAATAAAGATGTGCCTCACCTTTTACCAATTTCATATCTACGGTTTCTAATTGCCTCATAAAATCGGCTGCTGCCTTTACTACTTTTTTATTATTCGTTTCCACAAAAGCATCTTTCAACTTCAAATAACTAGTCGCCAAAACATTCAACTGCTTTTTAAATTCAACAGGCGTATTCGACTGAAAATCAGGTATTTCATTTGTTTCAATCGCACCTTTAATACTTATATTTTGGTTCATCATACTCGCTTGATTATTCAATTGAGCCGCTGCATCAATCGTAAATGCTCCGTTTGTTACAACCTCCGCTCCTACTTTCAAGCCACTTTTTACCAAATAATTTTGTCCAATACCTTCGCCTATTTCAATTACTTTAAACTTAAAAGATGGAATTTCTGTATTCGGAATTTTCACATAAACAACCGATCGAGTACCTGTCCACATCACGGCAGATTTAGGAATAGTCAATTGAGCAGAAGTATTTAGGCTCGTTTCCAAAGTGCCGGTTACGAACATTTCAGGTTTTAATTCCCCACTATTATTCCTGATTTCGCCACGAAGCGAAGTCGTTCGAGTTTGTGGATTAATACTTGGATTAATGAATGTAATTTGGGTCGTAAATATTCGATTAGGAATAGCTGGCGTTATAAACCTCACCCTGTCACCTACGGAAATATTCGATAAATCTTCCTCGTAAACATCGAATAACACCCAAAGGCTATTCAAATTCAATACATCAAATAAGGATTGTCCCTGTCGCACGTAATCTCCAACGGAAACTCGACGGTTAGAAACGACGCCTGATATTTCCGCAAAAAGTGTAAAGGTTTCTTGAATTTTTCCACTTTTTTCAATCGCTGAAATTGTACTTTTCGGAATTTTCCAATAATATAATTTCTTCCGTGCAGCCTCCAATAAAGACGCATTTACATTTTGATATTTTAAGGCTTCTAATA
>CAWVWD010000462.1:0-4045 GCA_963933585.1 uncultured Saprospiraceae bacterium | reverse complement strand
GCGTGAAATCATTGATGCTATTGAATAATCAGTCGTTAGTTGACGTCAATATTAACGATTTGACGAATGGAATTTATTATGTAAAAGTGAGTTCTGAAAGTGGTGAGATGGTTGGAAAATTAATGGTTATTGAACCATAAAAATAGGTTTAAAAAAATCATTCTGATGTATTGAGCTATAAAAGCCATAAAAGAAAATTTAAGTTTGATTGTTCACACAATTAAACAAAAAACGCTCATTTCCTTTTATAACTTTTATGGCTCAAATACTTATTTCAACTTATCCTTATGTAACGTTTTAAACTTCGCTAATTTCGGATCAATCACAATTTGACAGTATCGCTTATTCGCATTGTCATTATAGTAATTCTGGTGATCTACTTCCGCTGTAAAAAATGCTTCCAAAGGAGCTAATTCCGTAACAATCGAATCATCAAAAAATGGCTGAACTTCCGAAATAACTTTCACAGCAGCAGCTTTTTCTGCTTCATTTCGATAGAAAACAACACTTCGATATTGCGTTCCTCGGTCAGCACCCTGTTGATTAAGCGTCGTCGGATTATGCGTTGTCATGTGAATTTTCAGTAAATCGTCATAACTAATCTCATCCGGATTATACGACACTTCAATAACCTCTGCATGACCAGTCATTCCACTACAAATCTCTCGATAAGTCGGATTCATAATCGCTCCCCCGCTATAACCACTTTTCACTTCTGAAACTCCTTTCAAGCGTTGAAAAATAGCTTCTGTACACCAAAAACATCCACCACCGAAAGTTGCTTTATGCTCATTCGATTCCATTTTTTGCATCGACAGCGCATTCATACAATATCGCAAACCACTTGGTTTTGGTCCATCTTGAAAAACGTGTCCTAAGTGAGCATCACAAGTATTACAAAGTGCTTCAACTCGAACCATTCCGAAAGTTACATCCTTATGATATCCAACTGCATTTTCTGCTAACGGCTGCGTAAATGAAGGCCAACCTGTCCCACTATCAAACTTTTCTCCCGAATCAAAAAGCGGTGTTTCACAACAAGCACAAGCATATTTTCCTGGCTCAAATAAACTACACATTTCTGAGCTATGCGGACGTTCCGTTCCTTTTAATCGAGTGATACGAAAGACTTCCGGCATTAAAAGACTTTGCCATTCAGTTTCTGTTTTTTCGACTCTTCGGTCAGGTATCGGATTACCTTTACTTGCGAATTTGATGATATCTATCCACTTTAACATAATAATCTCCTTTGTAATGAAAATAAAAATGAAAAACCTTAATTAAAGTCAGCACCTTGAATAACTACAAAACTGCGGACTATTTAGACTTCCTCGTAAGACACTTTACAGATTTGACATTCATAATGTCCTTTTTCTGTTTGCTCTAATTTAATGCCTTCCAAGTGTTCCATAGCATAAGCCTGAATCCAGCCTTTGCGTTTATTAACATTATTTAAGTCAATTTGTTCTTTTTCCACCGCTTTATAAAATTCACCTTCATATTCTTGTTTTCCCCAACAGTTTGGGCAGAATCCTTCCGGTACTACCTCTTTATTTCCGTCCGCTTTTTTCTTTAATAAATTTGAAAATACTTGTATAATATTCATTGTTTTAATTTTTTATAATCAGTGACTTTATTACTTACTACTTAGAATTGAAATTAAATAAATACTCCATTCCTTCCGCACAATTCATAAATAAATTTAAAGTATAAATAAATTATTATCTCTTGTTTTTCCGCTTCGAAAATAGGGCTTTTTGTTCCAATATTTAAAATCAATACCCTACATTTAAGCCTCTAAATCAATTTCAAAAAAGCAGACTTCTGAACCAACATAATGCTGTGGCAAACCTTCCGTATCTTGAAGTTTCCAAATACCTAAAAACGAAAATCCGCATTTACCATAATGATTAATTAAACCCTGATTACGTCCACAGGTATCTAAACGAACGAATTTTTTTTCATTTGATTTCGCATAAATTTTTGCCCAATCGACAATCTTTTGTACAAAATTCTGTCCACGAAAATTCGGATTTGTCGCAATTCTGTGAATATAAAGCGAAGGATTAATATTTCGTCCTTCCCAAATCTTTAAATCGCTAAAAGTCGTAGCCCAGACACAAGCGATTTCACCATTGATAATCAATTTCCATTGCTGCTGACTTGCAATTTCTGCTTCAATCATTGAGGATTCAAATACTGGCCAAAGATTTTGAATCCATTTTCTGCGTTGAAAATCTCTCGCCTTTTCATAAAGGTCAAAAATCGTATTAATATCTTGAAGTGTGCTATTTTCTATTTCCATTTGAGTTGTTTGGTAACGACTATTTTTAGCTGCCGTTTTTGTCAGGAGAACTGTAACTAAAACATTCCCTACATTAAAAATTGTTTTATCACTTTTATTGACCAATAAGAAAACTAAAACTGCTGAAAATCTTCCCAAGTCAACGTTTCGTAACCAGTTTCATTTTTATAAATATTCCTCGCCATTGCTTTACCAAGCTGCTCGACTTTCACTCCTCGATACTGCATCGCACTTCCTTTGAGTAGAAAATTTAATTTTGGCCAAACCGCTAACGTAATACCTTGCAAAATGCCATAACGATTTGTTGGAGTCAAAATCATGGAAGGCTGAAAAACACTCAATCGCTCGAAATTAAATTCCTTTAAAGCTTCCACTAATTCTGCTTTTATCCGTAAATAAAACGAAGATGATTTCACATCAATACTCACGGAAGATAACAATTCAAAATGTCGAACACCAGCTTTTTTACAAGCTTTCGCAAAGTCAATTACAGCTTTTTTATCTATTTTAATAAAGTCCTCTTTACTCACTTTCGATGGTTCTCCAACACCTAATGTACAAATCGCAATTGAATGATTTAGCAAGACATTTTCGTAAGAATTGACATTGAAAATATCCATTTTGTGTTGCGTAATTTTCTTATTGGAAATACCTTCCACATTTCGACGACCTAACAAGGTGATTTTTTCAAATTGATTGGTTGCAATTAGTGATTTTAAAGCTTCGCCGCCAACGGCTCCAGTTGCTCCGAGGATTATGATTGATAGTTCTTGGTTTTCCATTTTATTGATGAGTTAAGTTTTTTTTAAATAATGAATAACCTTGAAAAGCCTGCTTGTGCAGACAGGCTTGAATTTAAGCAACTATAAATTGTATGTATAAAACCTAAAAAGCAATCGCTTCAACCTTAGAACTGTCAAACCGTTCGCCCAAAGTATCGTAATAACCTTGACCAAAATGTTTGATAAAAGAATCCATTCCTTTTTCAGTAAAATGCGGCAAAACAGAACTCCAAATCACCTTGCTCGAACTTTCGTTTTCATTCCGATAAGATTGAGTAATTAGCCAATAGAAATTAATCATCCAAAGACTTTCGCAAAGATTTCGATACGTTCCCGGAATCGTTTCTGCTTTCATATTACCAATTTGAATCGAAAACGCAATCGTAGACATTTGTCGTTCGATTGTATCGGCTTTCATTCTTCGAATCTGTTCCGTGACTTTAGGATGTGCCGTTATTTTTATATCAAAAAAGATAAACGCATATTCTTTTTGTAACAATAAATAAGCTTGCGTCGCATTATCCGTACTCCCCCAGGATGGAAACTTCATCGCTCGACCAATACTTTGCTCGTATTTTTCCCACATTTCGCCTACCAACTCTTGTAATAACGCATCTTTATCTTTGAAATAATACGTCAAATTCCCACGACTAATACCAACCGTTTGAGCGATTGAATTAAGCGTCGGTTCACCAAAACCGTGTTCATTGAAGCGTTCCTTACTTATTACTAATATTTTATCTTTTGTCGTCAAAACTTTTCCTAATTGAAACGCATAGTCACATAGTTATTAGCTAAATTAGCAAAAAAACATTTTTGAAATACCTTTCAACGATATAACAAGAAAAACTATCTGACTATGCGTTTTTCAACTTTAAACTTGTACAAATATAAAATGCAGCACTACCAATACTTGTAATTGAATTTGGTATATTAATTGAAGTTAAACTACGACAAT
>CAWVWD010000461.1:0-4048 GCA_963933585.1 uncultured Saprospiraceae bacterium | reverse complement strand
TAAAAGGTGATTACAAAGCAAATGATTATAAGGTCGTTCAAGAAATTATTAAAATCGAAGAACACCTAAAAAATTACCCTGATATTCAACGAATTAACTCCATTACAGCGATTTATAAAAGTATTAATCGAGCCACGAAAGCGAACCGGCAATCTGCTTATGTAATGCCCGCTTCCGAATCAAAATTCAATCAATATAATGCCAAATATGTCAGTAAAATGCCTGATGATGCGGTCAATATTTTGATTAGTAAAGATGAAAAAAACACTCGAATTTCAGGACGGATTTTAGATATCGGTGCAGATAACATTCGAGATCTGACCAAAAAAATTGATGCTTGGGCGATTGCAAATGTCGATACTTCAATTATCCAAATTAAACAAACAGGAACAAGTCTAGTAATTGATAAAAATGCACAATATGTGCGAAAAAGCATTCTGTCCGGTTTAGGATTGGCAATGTTCATTGTCAGTATTCTGATGGTTCTACTCTTCCGAAACCTCAAAATGTTAATTATTTCTATTATTCCGAATCTGATTCCTTTGATGATTGCGGGAGCCGTTTTAGGCTTTGCAGGAATAGAATTAGAAGCAGGGATTTCCATCGTTTTTGCGATTATTTTCGGTATTGCTGTGGATGATACAATTCACTTTTTGAGTAAATTCAAATTAGCAAGAAACAAAGGTATGTCCGTCGATGATGCGATTGAAATTACATTTTTGGAAACTGGAAAAGCAATTTGTTTAACGACGGTTATTTTATTTTTCGGCTTTATGGTTCTACTGTTTTCTGTTCATCCGCCAAGTATTACGGTTGGTATTTTGATCAGTGTCACACTATTCAGTGCTTTATTTGCTGATTTATTTTTCATACCAGTCTTGATACGTTGGTTTATTAAGGATTAGATTTTTCTCATAACTACGTGATAAGTTAAGATATATCGTCCCTTTGGGACTTAGTTTTGGAAAGTGTGTTGTGAATTGCTTATTTTAGTAATTCGTAACGCACTTTTTTTGTTCTTTGGTAGAATGATTTTAAGCTGAAATGTTTAGAAAGTAGATTAAACCTTACCTTTAAGTACAGCTTTCAAAAAACTAAAAAGTAGTTTACAGATTGGTTAAATGTTCTGTTTTAGGAGCAGCGACCAACCTTTAAAATTCACTATTTCAATACGATACCGCAAATAACCTTTACAAAGAATAATCATTCGTAAAATTAAAAACTAAAAATGCGATATTCACCAATTATAGCAATCATAGTAATTCTAACAATTATTTCCAGTTGCTCAGAATCCAAGAAGTTAAAAAACGAAACTTTGCGACCTTATCCGACGACATTAGGAATAGGCTTTCAATATAAAATATATCATAATTCATCCGATGTATCCACATTATACATTCAAACATACAGCACCGAATATCGTGTAACGATTCGAGCTTACGAGGATTTTCGGTCGAAAAACTTAATCTACGAACATACGCAACAAGTTATTGGGGCAGCACACTCTGTTCAATCTATTCCAATTCCAATTCGCTTATCGCAATATGCTTTAGAGGTTTTGATATTCAACCCAAATGATAGTAAGCGTTATAGCGATGCAGTTTTTGTGGATAAAACTGCTTCTGGCGAGCAATCCCTTTTAGCAATTGATGAAAATGAAACGGTATTTTTAAAGAAATATATTCCTATCGGAAAGTCTTTATTATTCGAAAGTACAGATACAAAAACGGAATTACTTTTCATCCGTTACTTTGATGAAAGTTACAGACCTGCACTACCGCCACATATCCCTAAAAGTTTGTTATTCAGTCCTTTAAGAGGTGCAAAAAATACTTTTTCGATTCCAAAAAATGAATTATATACTTTTCCAAAGAAAGGTTTATACTTCATTCAATCTGATACTTCAACGGTAAATGGGATTTTTATCAATGCGGTTGATAATGATTTTCCTAAATTAACAGATATTGATGAATTGACTTTAAGTATTCGATATATCACCAAAAATGAAGAATACAAACGCTTGACTTCTAAAAGTACAGACGCAAAGGTTGAATTAGATAGATTTTGGCTGGCAAGAGCTGGCGACAAGGAAAAGGCACGAAAAATGATTCGTCTATACTATAATCGAGTACAATTATCGAATGAATATTTCACGTCTTACAAAGCGGGATGGAAAACTGATCGAGGTATTGTTTTTACAATATTCGGAAAACCAACGAAGGTTCAAAAAACGGAACGCTATGAATATTGGTACTATAAAAGAACTTCGAATCGAGATTTTGTAGCGTTCATTTTTGATAAACCAAATGGCATTTATATCTTACGACGAAATCCTCAATTTGCTCAACCTTGGGGAGCAGAAGTCTTTGCTTGGCGTATGGGAAATTTGAATTGACCGTTTTGATGTGATTCGAACGCCGAAAGAACGGAAACCCGTTAATGATTCAAATCGAAATCTTCAACGATAGAGATTATTAATAAAATATCTTCAAAGAATTCTCGGATAAGTTTATAATTTGCGTTTGATTTTAAGATTTTTGGTTCTAAAATATCTTTTGTTTCAGTGACCGCGATATAAACATAACCATTGGCAAACGAAACATAAATTTGCTTATCCAAACGCCTTTTATATTCCATAATCGATTTAAACGCTTCTTGCGAAAGTAATGAATTAACATCGACATCTGCGGAAGCATAAGCTACATAAAGCTCGTCAAAACCAGGAGAGTTCACATGAATTCGCTGTCCGCCCTTACTCGTAATTCCACGAATAGTTTCCGAAAGTTCCTGCCGTTGTTCTTGAGGAATAAAAACGACTAAACCTCCCGTATCATAATAAAAATTCGCCTTAAAAAAAATACCTCGAAATACATTTTCTAACATTGCTCGAACAGGCGAAAGTCGCATGACATTCAACTCGCTCATCTCAAAATTCGCTGTTCCTATATATCCCGAAATATAATCCTCGCCTTCGTAAAGCGATGGTTCTACATTAAAAATCCCACTTTCCTCAAAAGTTTCTTTCGGAATTTTATCATTGAATTTATAATGTAGTTTTGCTTTCAAATGTTCGCCCATTCGCTTTTTGAAAAGTGAATTTCGACGTTTTAAGTTTCGAATCTCTCGCTCCGCAACCATAATTTGTTCTTCCAAACCATCTTCCAACGACAATTTGATATTTCTCAATTTCTTTTCAACAATCAACCGTTCATCTTCCATATCAGAGATACGATCCTCACTGTTTCTATCTGGAGTTGCCCGAGCATAGCTAATTTTTTTCTTCAAATCAGTCAACTCTTCATCTAACAAATCAACTCGCTCTTTCACGATATCAATCACGTCTTGCTCGATTCCGCTGTCTATATTCCTCGCAATATCTTCAATTCGTTGTTCGATTTTGAAATATAACTTCTGTTTCGTTCGAGAAATAAGCTCTTCTAACTCTTTGATTTTCATACTGTAAGCCTGAATCCGTTGTTCAATTTCTAACAATCGCCTTTCATTTCCCGATTCAATTTCCACATCAATGAAATCCAAAATCAACCGAACAATCTTTGGTTTAAAAATAGATTTGAAATGTCGAATTCGATAATAAACATAAATACCGTAAATGGAAACTGGAATCAATGCAAAAAGTGTCAAAGCAGGAACATGAGCTTTTCCGATTAAGACCGCAAGGAGAATAAACAGCACAATCGAAAATATAAAAAGATACATCAAACGCTTACGCTGTTTTTCTAACTGATGTAGTTCTTTAGAAATTACTCGATTATAGTACAATCGAAACCTATTAATAGTATTTTGATATTGTTCTGTGGTCATATTCGTTTGAAAATCAAGCGATGTGAATGATAAAAGCTATTCTTCTAAAGTTGTAAGGATTAGTAGCGGCTTTAGCTACCACACTTTACGCTCAACAGCAACTAACGCAACCGCTATTGAATCGTGGGTATTAATTTACTTAGAAACTCAATATAGATATAAATTTTTGACAAAAAAAAACCCCTAACTTAATAGGGGTTCATTATAAGGAAAATAGGAAAATAGG
>CAWVWD010000460.1:0-4049 GCA_963933585.1 uncultured Saprospiraceae bacterium | reverse complement strand
ATCATACAAACCTTTCATTTACACAAGTATAAATATTTAGCGAAAGCTAAATACTCTCCAGCTATTTTTTAAAAAATACTGGATTCAAAACGTGAATTTAGTCTTGAATCTCCCCCAGTGATTATTCTTTTTAGATATAAATAGTTTATCTGTTGCCATAATTTATATGATGAGGACAAATAAATTTGATTTTAGGTAAAAGTGGTTTGATTTTAGGACTAGGATCATTTCTTTTATATCTGAAAATCATAAAAGTGTGTTTAAACGAAACTTGATAATAAATTAAATGCTAATTTTCAAAAAATTAAATCTAATAACTTAACAAATACCTATGAAAATTTACACGATTTTATTAATGAGCATTATTCCTGTGTTCCTCACTGCTCAAACAACTATGGAGGAATATAACTTTCTTACGAAAGAGTATCCAAATCAAATTAGCAAAAGTGAAATACCGAAAAAGTCAGGTTACTATTTCCAAGACTTGATGAATATGGTAGATAACAGTGGGAAAATTCGATTACTCTACAAAGAGAATCAAGCTAGTGTTATTCCTACAGCAACTTTAATTCATGTAAGCGGGGAATCAAAGATGTATTATATATCCGTCCCACATGAGGATTCTGACAGGATAGTTTTTGATCAATATGCAGATGATTTGCAGGAACTATTTGAAGAAAGCGAATTAGCAAGAAATAATTATTCTAGGATAATGTTTCGCTATCCGAAACAACTGCAAAAATACTATGATGAAATCATGGCTTTAGAAGGTGAATTTCTTACTCCTGAAAAGGTAAGTACCGGGAGTTTGGCTCCAAGTAAACCGAAAAAACCGCAACCAAAAATGGCTTTACCCGCTACGCAAAAAGGCGGTGCTATTGAAGAAAATGGAGAAGTAAAGACAGCAACGAAACTTAAATCTAAAGAAAAAATAATTATTAAGTCAACGGTAACTCAAACAAGGACCGCCGCTCGTAAAAAAGGAGAGTCCCGTGCGAAAGTTCATTCTGTGTTGACGCATCGTAAGATTTTGGGGAAACCTGCGATTATTAATGAAACGAATAAATTCGGTGTCATCAGAATAGATATTTGTGTAAATCAAAAAGGTGAAATCGTTTCCGTGAGATATAATAAAAAAAGTTCTGATACAAAAAATGAAGAATTGGTTGAAATAGCGAAAACTTTAGCGAAACAGTATTTGTTTTCAAAATCCCATTTATCTCGTCAATGTGGTCACATTATTTTTAAATTCCAATAATTGGACATTATGAACCATCAACTTAAAAGTAATAGTTATTTTTTACCGTTTGGTAAGTGAGTCGATGACTTCAAGTCTAAATATTATCAATTTAAGTGATTCCTCTTGATGATTGCCAATTTAAATTCGCTCGTCATCTATTGAAAATCGTACTCGAATGGCGAACTTAATGTCGCCATTCGATAATCAGAATCCCTCATGGGAGTAAATAGGAAGTAACCTATCCGAATTTTGCGAAACTATTTTTCTTCATTTAAAGTAAAAAATATAAATATAGCGGTCGTTAGGTCGAAGATTTTTAACATCCCTCATCCACTCTTAAAATAGGTAAACAGGAAAGGGAAAAAGCCAGTAAAATGGTTGAGTCATTTGTCTCCTATTCCCTACATTAATAATATTCTGCTTAAAAGCATCTACACTTTTCACATAAAAAAGACTTGTTGAGAAAATCTTAATAAGTCTTTTTTATGTAAAACCGATTGCATTTCTTGAATAAATTAACATATATATATTGGTAAACTATATTTCCTTTTATAGTTTTGTGCATTCAAGCAAAATAACGAACATAAATCATAATGATAAAAAAACAATATGCTGCGATTACAGCAGTCGGAGGTTACGTACCAGAGTATATTTTGACAAATGAAGAGTTAGAAACAATGGTCGATACCAACGATGAATGGATTATGAGTCGAACAGGAATCAAGGAACGCCGAATACTGAAAGGAGAAGGTCAAGGAACTTCTGTGATGGCAACGGAAGCAATCCGTCAAGTTTTGGAAAAAAGTGGGACAAAACCAGAAGAAGTCGAAGTTTTAATCGTCGCAACGGTTACGCCAGATTATCTTTTCCCAGGTACGGGAAATATCGTTTGTGAAAATCTTGGATTGACGAATGCGTTTTGTTTTGATATGAGCGTAGCATGTTCTGGGTTTGTACATGGATTAGTTACCGGTGCTCAGTTTATTGAGTCTGGAAATTATAAAAAGGTAATAATTGTCGGAGCAGATAAAATGTCCTCCATTATGGATTATTCTGATCGTTCGACTTGTATCTTATTCGGTGACGGAGCTGGTGCTGTCTTGTTAGAGCCAAATGAAGAGGGTTTAGGTATTCAAGATGCTATCTTGAAACAAGATCCTGTAGGGAAAGATATGATTTTCTTACCTGGTGGGGGTTCAGTTAATCCTGCAACACATGAAACGGTTGATAAGGGAATGCATTTCTTTAAGCAAGAGGGTCGTTCCGTTTTCAGATATGCTGTGAATGGAATGTCAGGAACGACAGTTGATATTATGAAGCGAAATAATTTAGTCGGTGATGATATTGCTTATCTTGTTCCGCATCAAGCAAATCTTCGAATCTTAGCGAAAACAGCAGAGTATATGGGAATCGCGCAAGATAAAGTAACTATTAATATTGAGAAGTATGGCAATACAACTGATGCTACTATTCCGCTTTGTCTTTGGGAATGGGAAGATAAATTCAAGAAAGGGGATAATATTCTTTTAGCGGCTTTCGGTGCAGGATTTAATTATGGTTCTGTTTATTTGAAATGGGCTTATTGATAATTATGAATGCTAAATTACTTATCATTCTAATATAATTTAACATCTCAAACCGTGTCGATTTAAGAAACCGACACGGTTCCTGAGGAATAGAATTATGTCAATTCCTTTAATGCTTCCAAACCCATTTCCTTCAATTTCTCAATATTATTACTTGGAATATCTTCCACATTTGGATACGTTTTAATGGCTTTTTCGAGTGTATCCTCTCTTAATAAATGTAACATTGGAAACGGTGAGCGATTGGTGTAATTCTCAATATCCGTTGATTCTGTACCTTCAAATTGATAGTCCGGATGAAAGCTTGCAATTTGGAAAGTTCCTTCTAAACCCGCTTGATAAATTAAATCATTTACATAATCTACATAATCCAAATAATCTCCAAAATCCTCTAAAACGAATGGATGAATAAGAATCGTAGTTTCGGTATCATCACCTTCGATTCCTGTTAGAAAATTTAATTCGCTCAAGAAATCTTTCGCTAATTCATTTGGACTTTTGGCTTCACTAAGTACAAATTTAATTTGATCTTTTATAAAAACCGGTTTTGCAAAAGGACAAAGATTTAATCCAATCACAATTTTTTCAACCCAGTTTTTAGTAATTTCTAAGTGGTCTTGCATGATGGTATAAATATATTTTGATGTAAAGGTATAAAGGTTTTACGGATTGAAAGTTACCAGCTGAAAATTTTGTCATAATACGATTACGCATGAGCGACAAAACTCACCCCTTAATACCTATTTTGGAATCGAGAAAAAGAAGGTCGTTCCTGAGCCATATTCAGATTCTACCCATATTTTTCCACCAAGGTTATCAATAATTTTTTTGCAAGTCGCTAAACCGATTCCAGTTCCTTCATATTCCATTTTTCCATGAAGCTGTTTGAAAACCAAGAATATCTTTTGCATATATTCCTCTTTGATACCGATTCCATTATCCTTAATACTAAAAATATATTCCTCTTCTTTTTCGATTACACTGATTTCTATGAATGGTTTTTTATCATCAGAAATGAATTTTAAAGCATTACTAATTATATTCTGAAATAATTGCACCATCTGAATTGGAAAAACTTTAAGCGAAGGAAGTGGTTCAATGGTAATTTCAGCTGATTTTTCCTTAATTGTATGTTGAACATTTTGAATGACATTGTAAATCGTATCATTTAAATCCGTTAATTCCTTATCCGTTCCTTTGAGTCCGATTGTCGAAAATTTCAA
>CAWVWD010000459.1:0-4062 GCA_963933585.1 uncultured Saprospiraceae bacterium | reverse complement strand
ATCGCCACCGCCGGTGATATACATTTTTTTGGATGGATGAACCGCCAAACATCGGGTTCCGCCCGCGTGACCTTGATGATCATTAATACGTTTAATGACGCCGTCGCTTAGGTCAATTTCCCAAAGTCGAATCATATTATCTCGTCCAGTAGTTAGAAAATGTATGTCATCCACAAATGTAATGGAATAGATTTCATTATCTATTCGGTATAGAGAATCATGTGCCGCAATTGGTGCAGAAAGTTGTTTGTTCGCTGGAATATCCCAAACGACAACCGTTCTATTCCTACGACCGACGGCTAAATATTGACTATTTGGAGAGATTGCTAAAGAATAAATATCTTTTTCCTGAGCTGTTTTTGCAGAATCTTTACGAATCGTTATCGTTTTTTCTATTGTCTTTTTTCGAGTTTCTATCTGGATTCTTACCTTATCATCCCTTCCTGCAAAAGCAATATATGTTCTATTAGGAGCAATAGCCAGTGCTTTTATCGTAGCGTCCGCTTCTCCAATTTTTTTAATAATATTTTCTTTATTGTCAACTAAATATACAAATTTACCTACCGCAACCAATGCAGAATCTTGATTATACGGCGCAATTGCTTCTATATCATTTTTAAAACTGTCAATAGCTATCGGCGTCCAACTTTTTGTATCCCAAGTTATAAGACTTCTTAAAGGTGTTTTGGAATTTCCCCAAGTTCCAGAGAAAGCACGTTCTCCATTAAGCGAATAAGCAATTGCTGAAACCCGACGAAGGTGTCTTTCAGGAAGGATATTTGGACTTTTTAATTTTAAATTCCAAATAATTACTTTCCCATCATGTCCTATTGATGAAATGTATTGGCCATCGTTCGAAAATTCTGCTTTATAAACTCGTCTCGTATGACCTTTCAGGGTATAAAGTGGTTCCCATGTATCGACATCCCAAAGTATCGTTGTTTTATCAAAAGAAGATGAAAGCATTAAACTTCCATCATCCGAGAATCGGACACAACGTACTTTATCACTATGTTCTTTTAAAAGGTCAACTTGTTCTAAACCGTAATCCAAGGAACTTGTTTTTTTATTATCATTTATGCTGATATTAAATACTCGAGCAATATCATGGTTTCGAGCGACTACAATTGCACCTTTTTTTGGATTAACAGCAATAGAATAAATATCCTTTGCAGATTTGGCATCCATCGGTTTACTTTCGGCTTCTAACAGTCGAGTTTCCAAACTATAAACTAAAATCCTATCGTCATCACCTCCGGCTACAATTAGTGGTTTTCTAAAAATTGGCGAAGAGGAGGAGGAATCCGCTTTAGAAAATGCAACATCATGAATACGACCATTGGTATCATCCAAAACATAAGTCGTATCATTTTGGGTATCAATTAATAAACAATCACTTGCTTTCTCTCCTCTTCCGACTACAATATATCGGCCATCAGCTGTAATATCAATCGCATTCAAATCAACCGCCACATTATCATCATTCGTCACTCGATTGGTATGATTCACCTCCTCCGAACGATTCTTTTTAATATTCCATCTCATGATTTTATTATCATTACCAACTGAAAGCACAATAGAATCTCCCTCAAAAACTAAATCATTAATAATACCATCATGTAACTTTCGAGTATAACCTTGCTTTCCATTTACGTCCCTTATATGCACGAAATTACTGTTTGCGAAAGCCACAAACTGGTTATCAGGAGAAAAAGCAATAGCATTTGCCTCTATTGAATCCATCAAAATATTTTTATAAAAAATATTATCTCGATATAATAAGTAAATTACTTGCTTCGCACTTTCATTATCTGAATCGAATTCTAATGCTTGATTTGCTAAATTCAATGCAATTGTTGGATCCTTATCCATCATTTGAAGTGCTTGACTGACCAGCTGTTCTGTCTTAGAAGCAACACCAGCCCAAACCGCAAATTTCTTATTATAATAAGCGGTCAAATAGAAAACAATTCCACCAATGATTAAACCAATAAGGAGTGATAAGGCTAACTTTTGAGCAAGACGACGACTTCTGTTTCGCTTACTCCATTTGATAAAAGTAATTTCTTTTTTGTCCAAAGTGGCGATTAATACCGCTTCTTGTGGCTCAATGAATTCTAACTCACGATCTGTCAAATAGGTTTTGGTATCTTTGTAAGCTGCTTGTCGCTCTTTTACCAGCCGAGTCGCCTTTGAGAAAATCTTATCTTCTTCTGATCCTTTCTCAAATATTTTTTTAGCAACAATATCGTGCGTGATTTCTATTTTCATAATTTCAATGTTGATTGACGGGGATATTTGTGGATTGGTTTATTAACAATCAAACCTGACCCGTTTTTAAAACGGGTCAGGTCTCTAAGAATCAATTAACCACTAACCAGTCGTAAATTACAAAATATTTTTAAAACCATAAACCAAAAGTATAAAATTGAGATTTTCTTTCCTTTTATCAATGATTTTTTATTGTTTAAACATGGATATTTTAGCAATGTGTGAATTTTATACTTTAATATTGTATATTGTTTAATTACTTATAGTTAGTGTAGCGAAGCTACGGCCATAACTTTCAAACGATATAAGTCATGTAATGTCAATGAAGTTTTATAATTGACTTTGGGGAACCTTTTATGTATTTTGGTTTTGCCAAAATCAAATTTTATGTGTTCTAATATGATTCATGCAGTTCAAAATACATTTTGAACTCTTGCCGAGTTTATGCAAGATTTTAGAACTTAGAAACTAAATGTCATTTTCAGAAACTAATGACAAACTAAAAACGACCAACTTCCAAACTACTTATGTTTCGACGATATTCAACTATATTAATACTATTATTTGTCAGTACGGTTTCCGTATTTGGACAGAAAACAATCAAGCAATTAGATTACGAAAAAATAATAGACAACTTCAATTGTGAAGTTGCCAAGTATTATATCGGAGCGAATCAAGACAAAGATGAATTAGATGCCTACAAAGATTCAATCACTCAATTCGGTTGTAATTTCCAGCACCTTATGGTTTTTATTAAGGAACGCCAGCCCAAAATGAAACAAAATGGCTATTTGGCAACAAATATCAATGGTTTAAAGAAAGAATACAATCTGCAAGCATCAAATGGGGCATTGTATAATAAAATGGTGGACATATTTAAAGATAGTTTGCTAACTCAATATGATGGAAAAGAAGACTATCAAGAGTTCAAAAAGAATTATCTTAGAAATCTGAAAGAGGAATTACGAGTACATGAAATTGCGAAGGTCGGAGGAGATGAAGGTGAATTAGAGGAATCCCGTTCTTTTGATTCTTACCTTGAAAATTTCGAAACTGGGAAGTTTTTATTTATTCTGGGTTTAATTATTCTTATATTTTTCTTTATAATATTGGGACGCTGGCTCTGGAAGTATGCGAGTACGGGAAAGGATGACCAAACTACTTTCAATCTAAAACCGGTTGAAAGTAGCTATTCACCAACACCAAAGGTAAGTATTCCAAAACCAGTAGTACCAAAATCGCCAGTGCCGGAACCTCGGTCAGTTACTCCTACAATAGTTGACGAACCGATTTTGCCGGGAGCCGAAATTCTTGTAGAAGTGCCTGACGAGCCGGAAGAGGATCCGAATATCTTTTATATGCCTTATCCAAAAATCGACGGTTCTTTTTACGAATCAAGCCGACATCCATATTTTGAATATGGTAGAAGTACATTTCTATTTGAAATCAAGGTGATTGAATATAATTTAGCAACTTTCGAAATCATTAGTAATGAAGATGTAATTACGGATATTTTTGTTAATCCTGAAATCATTGATCCTGTTTGTGAAGTTCAAGGGCAAACAAAAAATACAGAAAGTGCTATTAAATCTGGTGTAACGAAAATTATAACGATTACCCCTGGCATGGTTCAACTGAGTAATGCCCATTGGCGATTAAAACAAAAAGCCGTGATTCGATTTGAGTTTGAATAGAAAGAATTTATAAATTTATAAAAATAGGAAAAGGAATTTTGAAGACCGATTTATATATAAATCAATCTTCAAAATTCCTTTTTGTTTTAGGGTGTAA
>CAWVWD010000458.1:0-4071 GCA_963933585.1 uncultured Saprospiraceae bacterium | reverse complement strand
ATAATAAATAATAAATAATAAATAATAAATAATAAATAATAAATAATAAATAATTAATGGAACTTTTGTTAATTATTTATGTATATACAAAAAAAGATAAAGGTTATTAGGTAATACATAATAACGTACATATTTATTCAACATGAATATATACAACAAATTACCATTGTATAGAAATACTGTTAGTGCCAATTTGTTCCTAACTAATATAGCCCATGCATCTAAGAAAAATGATCCTTATTATATGTATTCATTTATGGGTCTGTACGCAACATCAGTATTGTATCATCAGTCTATAAAATTCTCACGGTTTCATAAAGTTATCGGTTATGTCGACAAGTTATGTATTTTGAATGTTGTATGCTATGGTGGTACTAAGTTAATTCAATATTCTAAATTTGACGTTTATAGCAGTACGGTTGCTATTGCATTCTTAGGAGTAAATTGGTTATACGGATACGGATCATTAACAAATAAATATGTATTCGATAAATCTGCAGATACAGGTAATAATTATCATATGTTATTGCATGCATTAACTTGTTTCGGTCATCATATTATTATATTTACTGTTTCGTAAAATTACATTACTATCATGTTTAATCACGTGCTTTGTTAAGTACATATCTCATGGCACGTTCTATACCAATGGCAATGGCTAGACCTAAAACGATGTATAAATATGGTTCCATCTTCTCGAAACTCACACCACTCCCAAACCCGGCACTGCTTCCACCAGCATATTTTACACTTTCATCTACTAGGATGTTTCCTTCCGCATCTACAGGGTTACAATCAATATAAATATCATCAGTCATGTTGGTTTTGACACCCTTTTCGTTTATGTAAAGTCCGGAAGAAGGAGTCGGATGAATAGTAGCATCACTTCCGACAAGAACGTTCTTTATTTTCTCCACCGCAATGAGAGGTACGTTTATTGCACTGTTCTCGTCGGCGAAAACGATGTATGTTGTATCGTTGCCTCCTCCGCATGGTAAATAGGGTTTCGATCCGGTGTAGGAATAAAAAGGGACTTTGGTTGGAATCACATTGTTCAAACTGAAGTTATTGACTTTTAGCAAAGATGTTTCTTCCTTATTGGGCGTACTTTTGGCTCCCTGGGTAAACATGCTCGTTATCTGGGTATTTCCTAAACCAGAAGGGGTTGAAGAACCTACTGCTACAATAGGTACACTCACAATGAGCTTTTTACCATACCCTTCATGAATTATTAACATTTCCCCTGATTTTCTACCTCCTTGGAACTTATGTAAAGATGGAAAGTAAAACCTAGCTTCTGTTACAATCATATCTTGGTCATTATATTTAGCTGTACATGTGGGTCCAAATTCTTTTAGTGCTAAACAGTCCCCCATGTTCACTATCGTAGGGCTGCTCATCCCGTAGTTTATCTGGTATGTACATTTTAAAGAACAGTCTCCTGTAACTTCATTATCAGCGATATTGATCGGAGCTGTGCAAGATGACGGCATCGTATCTTTCCTGATATATATATATAATATTGCAATAATTTATTATTCCCTTTACTCTTTGAATCTTTTGCTTATTTGTTCTTTCTATTGGAAGAGGAGGAGATTATATTGTTAAAATAAGATATTCCTATAAAGTAATAAGAGTTTTCAGATTCTAATCGACAATGAAATTATCCAGGAACAAGATTAGTAAGTTAATTAAGAAGAAGAAACATTCACGGTCGAAATTTCATAAGAAACGTGACGGTCATACTGTTGTCTTTAGTAAAAGCAAATATTACGATAAACCTATCACTCGTAAGAAGGGTGGAGGAAAAGGGTATCATGCTCCACACAAACCTGACTGCAAAAGAAGAAGCATGAAAAGAGTTTATCGAGGTGGGGCTATTCCGGCTACTCCTGTTGCTACTACTGCTACTATTCCTGTTGCTGTAAATGTTGAGGCTGCTCCTGTTGCTGTAGCTAAGCCTGGTGAATCAACAAAAGAAAATCTGGATGCTACATTTATGAACCTATTCAATTACCATAAAAATTTATTTAATGAAAAATATACAAATTTATCTTCGGACGGAAAATTAACATGGAGAATGGAGATGATACATATTATTGAAACATATCAGGTTTCTTTGGGATTTCCATTTGTTATTCAGTTATATCACTATCTAAATAGTATTACATATATGCCGCCTGACCATGAGGGAAACACAAACACAGTACCAAATGTAGACGAATCAGAAGAAGCAGATAGAGCAAAAACGATTTCAAACTTGTTTACTCGTATCGATTATACTATAGACGCTAATAAAGGTGTTGATATTAGTACTGAACCTGAGAAATATTTTATAAATACGTTCAATGGATTATATAACGAATTCATACAATCATATGATGTAATGAACAGACGATTACAGGTTTCTTGGAGAGAGAGTATGTATCTTTTAATAGTAGACGTATATAATGTTAAAAAATTACCATCCCAAATTAGTACATATATAGCTACTTTATTAAATGTGCTATTAAATCATGTTCCTGTATATGAGAATGGATCATATTCATATAATCAATTAAACGATAATGAAGAGAATGAGTTGACTACAAATATTAAATATTCTTTAAAAAATATTGAAGAAAATATTGAAGGAAATATTGAAGGAGTAATTGATAGCGATGATAGTGATAGCGATATGGTGTTTCATGAAACACAGAGTAAGGATGATATGCAGAATAAGAAGAAAGAAGTTGAAAAAGTTGCGTTAGAATCAGCTGCTTCGTCTTATTCTACACACACTCCAGTACCAACACCCACTCCAGTACCAACATCCACCACACCCACTCCAGATACTTCTATCTCCGCAAACGATCTACAGACAATGCAACAAACAAGTGCTGATGCATTAAAGTCAGCTCAAGATCATCATGCCAAGGTGCAGGACTTAGTGAAAGCAAATCCATTAGCTACGTTAACCGCTGATACCTATAACTTTGATGATTGTACGGCGGATATGTCTATGGCGAAAAAAGAAATTGTTGGTCCTAATCCTGAATACAGGAAAGCTCAACCGAAGTGTAAACCTTTTATTGACAAAACTATGACGGAACGTAAACAATGGGTCGACGGAATGAAAAATGCGGTAACATTAGAAAACCCTTCTGAAAAATGTGCTTCTTTTTCTGATAGCGAATCCAAAAAGATTGATGATTATGCAAAGAAATGTGGAAAACAAGAGAACCAAGTTGTTGTGAATATTACTGAAGCACCTATTAATGACACGCATAAACGAATGAATATTACTGTATTTGCTCCTAATAAAAGTGAGGTCGTGTTGCAAGATTATGCCCATTCCACATACGAACAGACTATGCATAACTTCGAAGACTTGAAAATGGACGGCGAATTGGATCTTAGTGGATTGACGAATGCTGCATCAGCAGCGAAAGATGCAGTGAAAAAGGCGGCATCAGCCACTATTACGGCAGCAAAATCCGCAGCAACTACAGTTGCTTCCGCAACGAAACAGGCTGCAAGCAAAGCGAAAGAAGCTGTGACAGGAACCGGAACAGGAACTACGCGAGCAACTCCTGATGCTCCTGATGCTACTGATGCTACTGCAACTCCTGATGCTCCTGATGCTCCTGATGCTACTGCAACTCCAGCTGGTCCCGGAATCATTGGCAAAATTAAAAATTACCTCAAAAAAGGACAGATTCAAGAAATGAGAGAAACCATGGATAATTTACAGGATGTCTCTGACCAGTTGTCTGACAGTATGACTCCAAGTCAAGCGGAGAAACAAGAAGATATGGTGGAGGAGATAAATAGCCTCATTAAGGCATTGAGTCGAAATGATACTGCTGCTGTTACACAAGTTGGTGGGGATGAAGATAAGGTCAAACAAGCTCAAGAATCGTATAACGTAGCTCATAATGAATTAAGTAATATAATGAACGGTACTAACACAGATGAAATATCTCCGGCTATTGTAACTCAAGAAACAACAGCTAGAGCTTTATCTGACGCTACATTGCATCACGCAAATCAGGTAAATAGTGACACTACATCCTATCTACCACAAAAGGT
>CAWVWD010000457.1:0-4073 GCA_963933585.1 uncultured Saprospiraceae bacterium | reverse complement strand
ATCTTTCACTAGATATTCCTTTTTCTTATTTCAGGATGTTTGCTTTGTAATAGCGGTCATTTCAGCTGCCGTGAAGTAATTCGAAAATGCAACACCTAAGGCAGTAAGCTCTAAAAATTCAAAAAATTCCCACTTTAAGAAATAGAAATTAAATAACCTACCCTAGAAGAAAGCCTATCTTTTTATTTCTTACGCTGCTTGAGAGCTTAACCGTTTAATTTCAGCTTTAATCTTTTTAGATTCTTTTCTTAATTTATCTAAATGAATCTTGTGCATACGCTCAAAATCCTCATTAATTTCTTCAATTATTTCAAAAGATGTTAATTGTCGCGCAGCATTATTTAAATTTTCTACAATTTCTACTAGCTCACGAACGCCAATTGTTCGTAGAGAAGAAAGCATAGTATGTGTCTCAAAATATAAATTTTCGTAATCTCTGTTATCAATGTTTTTATTAATATTCTTCTCAAAATCAGGAACTTGTCCTAAATAAGTATCAATTATTTTGACCAAATTTAATTTATTGTACTTAACTAATTTAAATAAATTTTCAAGATATTGATAATCGATTTCATCGTCTTCTTCTTGTGTTTTCAGATTTGGATGTTGATTAAATACAAGATTTAAAGCTCGCATTAAGCTATCCGGATGAAAAGGCTTCGTCATGTAAGCAAAAATATCTAAACCTTTCGCTCTTGATTTTTCTTCCGGAGAAGCACCGGCTGTCAATACAATAACTGGTGTTTGATTATTCAGATGATTTTGATTCTTACGAATGGAGCGAACGAATTTCAATCCATTGCCATCTGGTAATTTGACATCTGCCAAAATACAATCATAAATTATTGAAGCAGATTTATCTTGCGCTTCTTTCACGGTTTTCGCAAAATCGGCATGTAATTGCCACTCGATAAAAAGATTTTTAGCGTAAAGCTGATTCACTTCATTATCTTCAATTAATAATACTTTTTTACCTTCCCATTTTTGTCTGAATATTTGATTCACTTCTTGCTGTAGGAAAATATCAATCTCCGATTCAGAAGGAATTATAAACGGCAAAGAAACATTAAAAACTGTTCCTTTATCCAAAATGCTGGAAACATTAATTTCACCTTGATGTAAACCTACTAAATCCTTTACAATCGTCAGACCGAGCCCTGAGCCTTCGTAATGATAACCTGACGCATCAATTACTTGTGTATAATTGCCAAATATTTTATCAATTTTTTCCGGGGGAATACCAATTCCAGTATCTTCTACCGTTATATTTAACCAATATTTTCCAGCCTTTTCCTCTGGCGAAATATTCATTTTAAGATATCCTTGTGCAGTGAATTTTAACGCATTTCCCAAAAGATTAATCAATATTTGATAGAATCGAACTTGATCACCTTTAAGATATTGTGGGATAGATTTATCAATATTAAAATCCAAACTCAACCCTTTCTCTTCTGTTCGAGGTCGAAATAGTTCGTATAAAGTTGAAGTCAATTTAATCGTATCAAAAGGCTTTTGGAGTAAATCCAATTGTCCAGTACTTAGTTTTGAAACGTCCAAAAGATCATTAATAATTACCAATAAATTATCGGCACTCGTTTTTATCGCATCTGTAAACTGACGTTGTGTGGCGTTTAATTCTGTTTTTACTAATAAATGACTAATTCCCAAAATCCCATTTAATGGCGTTCTAAGTTCGTGACTGACATTAGAAAAGAATTGTTCCTTGAATTTTGAACGTTCTTCAATCAATTCTTTTTGACGCTGAATCTTCTCTGTACGTTCTTGTACCAAAGTTTCCAATTTTTCATTTTCACGCTGAACCTGTTTCAAACGATAACGAACAAAAGTAAAAAATCCAATGGCTGAAAAGATAAGCATCAAAATTCTGAACCACCAGGTCGCCCAGAAAGGTGGAGCAATGACGATTTTGATTTCAATCGGCTCTTCGTTCCAAACGCCATCGTTATTTGAACCTTTTACTTTTAAGATATAAGTACCCGGATTCAGGTTGGTAAATGTAACAGTGCGTTGATTTCCGATTTGTTGCCATACTTTATTGAAACCATATAAAAGATATTGATATTGATTTCGTTTAGGATTCGTATAGTTTAATGCTGCAAACTCAAAACTGATGACTTTATCTTTATATGATAAATGAATCTCATCCACGAATTGAATTGGTTGATTGATAATCGTATTATTCTTTGCAAAATTAATAGACTTATTAGAAACCTTAAAATCAGTAAAAATAATAGCTGGCGGACGCTGGTTTGATTTCACTTTTGCAGGATGAAAATAATTAAAACCGTTAATTCCACCAAAATACATCCAACCTAAATGCGTCTTATATGAAGCCATTCTTATGAATTCATTACTTTGTAAACCGTCTCTTACATCATAACTTTCGAAACTTTTTTTATCTGTATCAAACTTTGTAATTCCTTTATTCGTACTTATCCATAATTTACCGCTCTCATCTTCTAAAATAGAACTAACCACATTATTCGGTAAATCTTCGCCTTCTGAAAAATTAGTAAATGATTTATTTTTATAATTGAAAAGATTAATGCCTCCATCTGTTCCAATCCAAAGTTGTTGTTTATTATCTTCATAAATCACGGTAATATTATCAGAACTAATACTTAAAAGGTCTGTTCGATTGTGTTGAAAAACATTGACAAAAATAGGTTTTCCATCAGCGACATGAATATCTTTAGTTGAAATATAAGCCAGACCATTCCATGCTGAACCTATCCAAAGATTGCCTCTACTATCTTCAAAAACGGTGTGAATATCATCATTTCCAAGACTTTCCGGTGCTTTTTTATTCTTATAAAAATTCACATATTCAAACCTATTTTCATGAAACCGATAAACGCCCTTATTCGTCGCTAACCAAATCGTTCCATCTTTTCCTTCATAAACTTGACGAATATTATTATATCCATTGAATTTGGCATCTTCTTCTGTGGAAATATCAATAGATGTGAAACCGACAACCGTTCCGTTCTTTGTGAATTCAACTTGATATACGCCTTTTCCCCACGTTCCAACCCAAAAACGACCCTTTGAATCTAATTGTAAACTCGTGATTTTGTCATCAGAAAAATTACTAAAATCATCCGTATCAAAATGTTCATATTCTCCAGATTCAAGATTACGAGTTCGGTGCAAACCTCCGACCCAACTACCAACCCAAAGTCCACCATAATTATCTTCTGCTATTGCATAAATATCTTCCCCTTTTAACCCTTTTGGATTATGAATATCCCGATAATAATGTTCGAACTTCGTAGCGTTTGGATCAAGTTTACTGATACCGTCACCGTAGGTTCCAACCCAAAGTACTCCAAATTTATCTTGATAAATTGAACGGATAGAATTGTGACAAATGCTTTTTGGATTAAGCGGATCGTGCTGGTAATGTGTAAACACTACGGTTCCCCGTTGGTCTTGTTCTATTTTTTGTAACCCATTTGTCCAATTTCCGACCCAAATATTTCCAGCTTCATCTTGTTGAAGAACCGTGATATAAGACTCTTTCAAGCTATTATCGGATGAATTTGGTAAAAACTGCTCGAAGGTTCGTTGGCTTTTTGTATTCGACATTTTGAGTAGGCCTTGTCCCCAAGTTCCTAACCATAAATTCCCTCGTCTATCATTCGTAATCGTATTAATCGACATCGAAGAAAAGTCAAAATCTTGAGAAGTAATAGCTTTGAAATAAAAATCACCATTATTATGAATCAGTTGATTTAAACCGGCATCTGTTCCTATCCAAAAATTTCCAATTTCATCTAGGAATAATGTTCGAACAGAATTGTCTAGAATACTTTGAGAGTTATCTTTATTGTGTTTGAAAGTTTTAAATCCTTTTACTTTTCGTTGCCTTTTTTCTCCATCAAAAATTACTTGACAAATGCCATTTTCACTCGTCGCAATCCACAAATTCCCTTTTGCATCTTCTCTTATTTTTCGAATACTATTGTCACTTAATGTATTTTCATTATCAGCATCTGCAAAAAATCGTTCAAATGATTCGGTACTTCTATTAAATCTATTTAATCCATTTT